>NZ_JBQFPJ010000008.1:0-168281 GCF_056534475.1 Ruegeria sp. D4 | reverse complement strand
GTTTTCCCGGGCTTTGGGCTTGTTCATCCGTGGTCCAGAAGCGAATGGTATCGGCTTGCGCCGACAGCGCTGACAAGGTCAGTGCAAGGGATGTGCCAAGCAAAAGCCTGGCCGTACGGGTTGCGATGCGAATAGTCATTTGGTTCCTCCCCGGATTATTCGACATGTATGGAAATCTTTTGCGCCAGTTCTTCTGGAGAACAGGTGGGCGGCCCGTCTGAAGCGCGCTCAACCAACGTGGCCTCACCCAACTCGCGCAGCGTATCTGCGGTTTCGCCCCTGATCTGACGGATCAGCAGTGTCACAAGCCTGTGCCCGGCTTGGCCGGAATCCACGTTGAAGGTGGTCAATGCCGGGTGGGCATGCTGGCTTTCGGGAATGCCGTCATAAGCAATGACCGAGACATCCCGACCAACCTGCAAGTTCAGATCAGCGGCCACGGTATAAAAGCCCAATGCAGCAAGATCAGTGGCAAAAACGATCGCTGTGGGCGGGCGGTTCAGCCGCATCAGTGCGCGGCCCTGCACGGCCCCTTCCTCTCGGGTTCGGGCTCCGTCGCGCACAAGTTCAAGATCATAGGGCAGACCTGCGATGCCCAGCCCCTCGACAAACCCGTCCCGACGCAGGTGACTGTAGTTGAATTTGAGATCGCTGCCGACATAGCCGATCCGCGTATGGCCGTGCCCGGCCAGCCTCAGGACTGCGTTACGCATTGCGCTTTCGCCGGAAATGTCGAACCAGGATGTACCTTCGGGCGGGTTCGAGCGTCCGTAACCGGTTCGTCCATACAAAATATGCGGCACCTCGAGATGGCGCAGAAGACGAACACGAGAATCATTCACGGCGGTCCGAGGCAGGATGAAGCCGTCGGCCTTGCGCTCCTCGACCAAACGGCTCAGGACTTTCAACGTGTCCTGCTCGGATTTGGCGGTCGAGATTGTCATGGTCCAGTCAAAACCGCTGGCGGCCTCGCACGCACCGGCAAGAAATTCCTGAAGGAACGGATTGTGCCCGTCCGGCTCTTCACTGTTGAGCACCATGGCGATAGCGCGAACACGTCCGGTTCGGATTGCCTGTGCATGGCTCAACGGACGGTAACCGAGCTTTCGCGCGGCGTTTTCCACCCTTTTTCGCGTTGTTTCGGCGATATCGGAATAGCCGTTCAGTGCGCGGGAAACGGTGCTTTTTGACAGCCCCAGATGTTCGGCCAGTTCGTCGATTTTGACGCGACCCGCCGCCGGGGGCGTCGCCCCGTTGTTTCTTGCCTTGGAAGTGGACGGATTCGCGTTCATGTGCTCAGGTTCGGTTTCGAAACCGGTTTCGGCAACAGTTTTGTGTGTGTTTTTTTGGATCGAGCCAAACCCGGATCCGCCGACTACTGATCCAAGTGCCAACATAGATGGTGAATTGCTGGCAACTCCGTCGCTCAGGACAGGCACAGGCTTCCCCGGCGCAAATCCAGCCTGATCACATACGAAACCATCGGGGCGATGTCCGTGGCGGTAGCCGCAAGTGGCCGATCAAGCTCGCAGGGCGATCTTATCCGCTGTGCGATGCAAGACCCAACGAACTCGCGGCAGCACGAAGCTCTGATGCGGCCTGGGCTGGCAGCCCATCCCCCTCGCTTTCGTCGAAAACCGCGTAGGCGGCATATGCGAACCGGGGGGCCGCCTTGACCAGCTTAAGCCACCCGCCTTCAAGTTCCGGTTCGATCACGCGTTTCGGAAAATAACCAGCGGCGGGAATTGAGCGCAGGTATTGAAGGCCGAGGGTTCCGATCCCCAGTTGAAGACGTGGCGTATCAAGCTCGGGAAAGTTCAGCAAATGGTCGGCCCGGAATTCCGGGCCCCAATCTATCAGGATGTAGGCGTTGCCGAGATTGGCTGGCAGGGCATCCGGGCCGCTGGTGACCAGTACAAACTCATCTTCGAAAAGTTGCACCGCAGATAGCCCTGACACGCTTCGCGGCTCGTACATTATTGCAAGGTCCAGGCCGCCCTCTTCGATTTCGCGGGTCAGGGTTGCGGAAGACGCGGCTGACGCTTTGATGGCAACATCGGGCATCAATGTCATCAACTTGGGCAGGGCGTCGGTCAAATAGCCGTCCCATAAGCTCGGCGCCGCACCGATCGCCAGCGCGGCTGTCATCGCCGCCGGAAGGCTTGCATCCAGCTTTGCCTGTGTCCAGGTGCGTACCAGAACCTGAGCGTGTTTGAGGAAATGCCGCCCCGCTGGCGTCAGGGTCGCGCCGGATTTGCCACGTTCAAAAACGGATTGGCCTAGCTGCTGCTCGAGCGTCCGAATCCTCATGCTCACGGTCGATTGTGTGACATGCACCTTGTTTGCGGCATCGAAAAAGGTGCCCGTCTCAACGACCGCCAGGAACGTGCGGGCAAGTTCAATATCCATGAGCCACCTATTTGATTGGTCGATATTATCCGTGATAAAAATTCGTTTTTCAATAAAATGAGGCCGTGCGATATTTTATGTGTAGCGCGAAAGTGCCCCTGCCATATCGGATCACCAATCAACACTTCTAATTTCGTATTGCAGCACCCAAGCTGAGGAACCAATGAAGTCTGATACCCGAAGAAATTTCACCGGCACCGGTGCGCTACACCAACCTTGCAATGGGTAGTTGCCCATATCTGACGGAGACTAAAATGGGTCGAGATTCTGTTGTGTCACTGCTCTCGTCGCTGTTTGCCCGGCTTGTGTTCCCCATGCCCGCCGATCTGGATATGGACGGTGACGGCCTGGCCTCTCTGGCGGAGCTTCAGACGAAGTATCCTGCAGTCCCTGATGAATTCTTTCTGGAATTCGGCCCGGATGCAGATGGCTTTGTCAGTTGAGTCGAACAATCATCAGGTGCGAGGGAACCGATCCGAACTTCGGCCGTCTGCTATCTGGCGACCGCTTCGAACAAAAGCGCCTTTTGCGGCATGATCAGGAACTCGCCGTCGCGAAAGTGAGTGACCGCCTTTAGTATCTCTGAAGCAACAACGTTGGTGGCTTCCTCTCCCGCCGCGCGAAGCGCCTTTTCGTTCGGAGTTGATAACAGTTCGTCTCGCATGGCTTGCGCGTCGCAGCGCAGTTTTCGGTCGACGGAAATGGTCTTCGGTGCGGCGACGTTGAAACCAGCGGCTCCAATCAATTCGCGAACCTCATCGGCGTCGTTCCATGTGAAGGGTTGAACAGCCGTTGTGGCGGCCGTGTCACCAATGTGGACTTTCAGCACATCGGCAACGACCGCAAAAAAGGGCGGGATCGCTGACCAGCATGTCACGACAACCAGCGCGTCTGTCTTTACGATCTTTCTGATCTCGGCCAGGGCTGCGGGTTTGTCAGGAAAAAACTGCAAACCATGTTGGCAAAACGCCAGATCGACTGCCCCATCTTTCAAGGGCATCGACTGGGCCGGTGCCTCGATCCATTCAAATCGGTGCGGGCCGTCCGGCGTGTTTGCGCGGGCAACCCGGATCATGGCCGGGTTCAGATCGCATCCGACAATACGAGCGGGTGTGGTCAGCCGCTTGGCCACGGCGCGGGCCATGACCCCCGTTCCGCAGGCCACGTCAAGCACGGTTTTTGCGGGGGGCAGCGAAATGGCATTCTGCGTGGCTTCTGCCATCGGGCCGAAAATGGCCGGGACGCGTTGTTTCTCGTATGTTCCCGCTGCAGAGGTCGAAAGATGAAAGGTGTTGTCTTGCGACATTGGATTGCCGTCCGAAGTTTGCTACGCGCGGGTATTGGTTGCCTTGACGGCCCAGGCGCGGGCCGGCAGCACGATCTCGTTCTCGCCCAGATCGGTCTTTAATCTGCCTTTCAGTTCGGCCTGTTGTTTCGGAGCGAGCTTTGCGAGGTAGCCCGGTGCCGGTCCAGCCCCTCGTGTGAACGGGTCCCAGAACGCTTCGAAGTCCGAAAATCGGGTGTCGCGCTGGATGGGTGCCACATCGCATTGCAGGCCCGCAGCCTTGCAAAGCTCGGCCAGCCCGTCGGGCGTGCATTGAGGAAACCGGGCCGCCTCGTCTAAACTGGCCGCGTTTTCATCAATCGATGCCGCAGCTTTCCAGAAAGTGCTGATGAAGCCCATGCCACCGCCGGGATAGTCCCAGACATAGAAGCAAACAGTGCCTCCCGGCCTTACAACGCGTATCATTTCCTGCAGCCCCGCAGTTGCATCGGGGAAAAAATTGACGGCCAGACCAGACGTCGCGATGTCGAACATCCCGGTCTCGGCAGGCAGATCTTCCGCACCGCCGACGGCAAACCGAGCACGATCATCTGCCGAGTTTTCGCGGGCGAAGGCGACGAAGGCGTCCGACGGATCAACGCCGAGCACGGATTTCGGGCGACAGTGGTCCAGAATAGTTGCGGAAAGCGCGCCGGTTCCGCATCCGACATCTATCCAGTCGGCGTCAGGCGAAGGTGCCAGCCAATCCAGGAAATCGCCGGCGATCTGACGGCTCCACCGGCCCATGTAATGTTCGTAGGCATCACCGGCGGCCCAGCTGTCGAATTTCGCAGATGTGGTCATGACGATGCTCCGCCTGTGTCTTCGGGGATCACGGCATCCACTTCGATTTCGACCAGCCATTCCGGGTTCACGAAGCGTTCAATCGCCATGATCGTGTCCACCGGCCGGGAGTCCCTGCAATAGTGTTTCCGCGCCTCGATCGCGTCCCTCCAGTTGTCGATATCCGTCAGGATCACGCGGGTGCGGACAATGTCCTGCAAGCCGGATCCGGCGTCTTCGAGGGCCGCCTTGATGATTTCGAAACACTGTCTGGTCTGCGCATAGACATCGCCGATGCCGACCGTTTTACCGTTTGCATCGACCGGCGCAGTTCCCCCGACGGCGATGAACGATCCGACCCGAACAGCACGGCTGAACCCAACGATCTCTTCCATCGGGTTGCCGTTCGAAACGAGTTGCCGTCCCTTCATTACTGGTTCCCCCAAATTGATGCGCTAGTGTAGAGTCTTCTTTTTTTCTTGTCTCAGAAATAATCGACCCGGCAACCTGCGGGGACAGTTCTGTTTGACGGTCTTGAGGCAAAGCATTCCAAGTGCGATTCACACAAATCCGGGCTTGAAAAAGCAAGCCGCCGGAACAGTCCCGCGGCCAGTGTTTTCTAATCGTTTGGCGTCGGGCCCCTGCCCAGACAAGGAAGGGCTTTGGCACAAGGAAGACACACCGTCACAATGGGCAGGCCGCTCTATCGACGGCCCTGCCCGCCCCGGCACAGGCAATTCGTACGGCAGGTGAAGTCTGGTAAATAGTGGACTTGGTCGCTTGGATCGACTCACCCATTTCCCTTAATGCGATCAGTCATAGCTGAGCGACAGGGCTTCCGTCTGCGGCAGCGACTGGCACGTCAGGATCGCCCCTTTTGCAATGTCCGAGTCTTCCAGCGCCATTCGCGCGCGCATGTGGACATCGCCTTTTGCCAGCTTGGCACGGCAGGCACCACAAACCCCGGACTGGCAGGAAAAGGGCGGTTTCAGTCCTGCGGATTTTGCTGCTTCGAGAACCGTTTGGCCGCTGGCCACGTCGACCGAATGCCTGACGCCGCCCAACGTGATCTCTGCCTTGGCAGCCAGACCTTCGACAGTGGTGTCAATCTCTGCCGCGCCGCCATAACTTTCCATGTGGATGCGATTGGCAGGAACATCGAGCGACATCAGCGATGCTTTCACGGCCTTGTTCATGCCGCCGGGTCCGCAGACGTAATACTGCGCGTCCTGTGCATAGGGCGGGTTTTCGGCAATCAGCGCCTCGATCGCGGGTTCGTCGATGATACCTCTACGCCAATACTCGGCCGAGGACCAGAAACCGGGTTTGGAAAAGACATGGTGAATGGTCATCCGATCCGGGTTGGCTTCCCACAGGGCGTTCAGCTCGTCCAAAAACAGGACAGAGTGCTCGTTGTTGTTACCATAAGCCAGATGCGCGAAGGAATTGGGCTCGGCCGCCATGACTGAACTGAGCATTGCGTAAAGCGGGGTGATGCCTGAACCTGCGCCAAAAAAGTAATGGGTACGCCGCGCTGTCGCTCCGGGGTCCAGGAAAAACCCGCCGAAAGGTGGCATCACATCAATCACATCGCCCTTGTTCACAGTGTCATTGACGTGGTTGCTGACGAGGCCGTTCCGGACACGCTTTACGGTGATCCGCAGCGGATCACCCGTAAACGGAGACGAGGAGATTGAATAGCTGCGCCTTTGCTCCTCTCCGTTCACCACGAAGCGGAACGACAGGTGCTGACCGGGCCGCCAGACGAAGGTTTCGCGCAGGGCGTCGGGCACGTCGAACATGACTGTCTTGGCCTGGCCGCCGATTTCCTCGCGGGTATCGAGAACGGTCAGCGGGTGGAAGTTTCGCTGGTTCATTTGGCTTCCCCCAACCATTCGAGAACGACTTTCTGATGCTGCACGACCGGGCTTTCACCAACCGCTGCGGGACCGGTTTCGAAATAGAGCGATTTCATCGATTTCTGCTGCTGTTCACATGCGTAGATGTCTTCCCCCGTGAAGTCGCCCGCGACCATCGGGTCATCCTCGCTCATGGCGTCATGGGCTTCGTACTTGCCGCTCAGGCCAAACTTGGTCCAGAAATTCGAGGATTTCATCGACTGCTTGGCAAACTCCCAGCCGGAACTGTTGGACACCCGCCCCCGGTTGGACACTCGCGTCAGTTCGGGGCCGAGCGGCTCAATGATGAAGATGTTCCAACCGTCCTCGGAGCCAGCCAACCCAATCCCCGGGAACAGCATCGGCACCCATGCGCCAGTCATGTCCTCGGGGATCACACGCGGGGCAATCAGCTTGCTTTCCTGATCCTTCAGAAAGTCTTCGACCGGGGGTTCCCAGAACATGTAATGGGGGCCTTCCCAGTGGTACTTCGCGGCCTTGTGGTCGTACATTTGCAGCGTGTTCGAATGCAGGTGGCTCAGGTGGTAGACGTCGATGTAGTTTTCGACGACCACCTTCCAGTTGGCCTTGATCTCGTAGCTGTTGTTCAGGTCTTCATATTCGACCAGTTCCTCGGGTACGTGCGGGCCGATATGCGGTTCCACCGGCCCGAACCATTCAGCGATGGAGGGCGCGCCCGGGTTAGGATGCACAAATATCATCGATTTCCAGATGTCGACCCTGGCGGGTTTCAGACCCAGGCAGGATTTATCTACCTTTCCGAATTCCTCTTGTTCTTCGGGCACCGAGATCAGGTTGCCTTCAAGGTCATAGGTCCAGTCGTGATACGGGCATGTCAGCGCCTTTTGCGTCTTGCCGACGGCCCGGATCAGTTGCGTGCCGCGGTGACGGCAAATGTTATGAAACGCGCGCAGGCGTCTGTCGCGGCCCATTACCACGAAAATGTTGTTCAGCCCGGCCTGAACGGTGATGTACTGGCCGGGTTCGCTGACATCCTCCATGAACCCGGCATAACGCCAGGTTTTTGAAAAGATCTCGCGCATTTCGCGATCGAACCATTCTTGCGAGGTGTAGGCCTCGACAGGCAGCTGGTGAAGCATTCGGGTCATTCGGGTGTTCCCAAGATTGGTGTGAACCCTAGCCGGGCAGAAAATCGGCGGTTATCAGCAAGATACCGAAGACGACCCAGGCAACCTGGATCAACCAGTACAGAATGGGGTCTTCGTCCCGCGTTACTTCAGACAACAAAAACGCATAGCCCGTGCGGTAACTCTGGACTGTCCAAAACAGGAACAGCAGCCCCCAGAGCGATTGATAGCCAAGCACTGTTGCAATCATCAGCACGGCGAAAGCGACGTAGTTGAGTGGACGCATCTGGATCATGAGCGGTTTTCCAATCCTTCCAGCAGGTTGCCCGCGAGGGATTGTGCGGCTTGCGGCCACTCCTGAGGCATGTTCAACGGCGCCAGAGACGCCACGTTCAGATATAGCGCAACGATGCCATGGGCCGCGACAGCGATCGCGTGATGGTCGGCTTGTGGATGGTCCTTGCTCAAAACACCTGCAATCGCGGCCTCGAACCCCAGAAGGGAGTCTCGGCAGGCGGCGCGCAGGTCTGCGTCTTCTGCGGCACGCGCAGTCAGGGCCGCAAACGCCAACACCATGTCCGGGGTCGATTCCATCGTTTCGGAAAACAGAAACTCGACCAGAGCCGGCCCCGCGCCATTTTCCGGAAGCGCGGCCAACAGCGCTTCGGTCTGTTCGGCAAAGCTGCGCAGGACATAGTCCTGCAACGCCATGATCATTTCGTCCCGATTGCCCAGATGGTGTCGGATCAGTGGCCGGGTCAGCCCCGCATCGTCGGCGATTTGCGCAAGCGATGCGCCTTGAAGCCCGAAACGTGCCACGCAACGCACCAGTGCGTTCATCACCTGTGCACAGCGTTCGTCTCGGTTTGAAGGGCGCCCGGCCACGTCAGTTCCAGTACTTCAGCTGCAATGTTGATTTGGCCGTCGCGCCAGTGGTGACAGCCGCATCCTCGAATTTTGGCGGCAAGCCCCGTCGTCCCATGCCGGAAAACGCATATCCTTCGGTCGGCACTTCGCCTTTCATGTCCAGATCGCTGTCCAGGTCCTCGTCGTGCATCGCGGCGAAGGCATAGGTGCCAGCCGGAAGGTTGTGAAACGTGACCGAGACCGTTGCACCGGCAGCAGGGACCTGGGCCATCGCGATCGCCGTGGCCACGTCCATCGTCTCAAAACCAGCGGCCTGATCGAAGGCCGCCACGATCACTGCGCCATTGCCATTCCGCAGCCCGTCGACAGTCACCGAAAGCGGTGCGGTTTCGGACGATTGCGCAATGGCTGCGACTGCGGTGGCAGCAGCAAGGGCCGCCACTGAGACAAGTTTGAAAGGTTGCATCGGGTCACCAAAAGTTGTCAACGTTGACAATAATTAGGGTGGCCCCCGTTTATTGTCAATGATGACAGAATATTTTTTTGGAACGCCAAGCATCAACGAATCCGGGCGGCCTCGGCCGACGCTGTGCAGTGCTCTGCCATTCGTTCGGGATGAAAGGTCAGGTTTTCAAACAACGCCTGCGCCCAGTGTAGTGCCCCTGATGTCAGCAGGAACACTTCGGGCACGATAACCCACTCTCCAATCCAAGCGCCGCCGGACCTTTCGTGTTGGTGAAGGGTGAATTCCCCGATCTGTTCCGCTTTCTGCCGGCCGAGGCGCGACACCGCCTCCATGAATTCAGAAGCCCGCTGGTTGCGTTTATGGTGCATGGATGAGGACGCGCCTTTGCCGTTGGCATGTACTTCAGAGATCTCGGCAATGTCGGATGAGGACAGAAGGTTGATATTGTGGGCGATCTTGCAGAGCGTGGCGCAGAGTGATCCCAGTGCAGTCACCACATCCGCGATCCCGTCGCGGGCGTTTTGCCAGTGGGGCGCGACACTGCCCAGCCCCAGGCTTTCCGCAACCGCTGTCTTGACCCTCTCTCCCTCTGCGTTCTCGTAGCCTCGAAGGTCACCAACCGGGCCGCCGATTTGCACATTGAGGCCACGACCCGAAGCCTGTTCCATCGCCTTGTTGCGGCGCGCCAGTTCTGACCGCCACACCGCCAGTTTGGTGGCCAGCTTCATGGGAACCGCATGCTGACCGTTGGTGCGCCCCATCAGCCAGGTCGAAGGGTGGTCGCGGATATGTCCGTCCAGCAGTTTGAGCAGCCGGTTGATGCCAATCTCGATTTCCGCAAGGCCAAGCTTCATCTGCATGACCATGGCGGTGTCCATAATGTCCTGTGTGGTCGCCCTGTGGTGAACGTGATCTGCATGCGCGCGCACCAATGACCGAATCTGTTTCACCAGCCCCACGATGGGGCGCCCGACCAGATCCATTTCCGCAGCCAGTGCTTCGGTATCCAGATCAGAGATACCCACGGCTTCGATCGCCAAGGCCGCCTCGGTCGGGATCAGGTTCAGATCGGCCTGACAGCGCGAAAGGATCTGTTCGACCTTCAACCACGCAGCGATGGTGGCGGGCTCGGACCAGATCCTGCGCATTTCAGCGGAGGAAAAGCAGTTGCGGTAGATCCGGTAATCAAGCATCGCCCAGTCCACCGTCGGCGATACGCCGTTCATTCATGATTGACCGAATGCGGAACCCCATAGCCAAAAGGCCGAGCAGCAGGAATCCGGCGGCGATGGGGCGTTCGACAAAGATGAGCGCGCCGCCATCGGACATCAGCAGCGCCTGGCGGAAGGTTTCCTCGGCCCCCTTCGCCAGGACGAAAGAGATGACGAAGGCCGCCACGTTGAAGTCGAATTTGCGCATCAGCCAGCCCACAAACCCGGCCACAGTCATGACAGTCACGTCGAACATCGAACCTCGGGCGGAATAGGCGGCGACAAAAGCGGTCAGAAAGATCAGCGGATAGAGCACGTTGACCGGAACCTTCAGGATCAGGCGCGCAACCTGCGTGGCCCCAAAGTAGCCGATGATCCCGTAGGCAAAGATTCCCAGCATCCCGCAGGCAAAAAGCTGATAGACCAGTTCCTTGTCCGTGAGAAACAGGGTGGGTCCGACCTGAACGCCGTGGATCAGGAAAACGCCCAGCAGGATGGCCCCGATGGTCGAACCCGGGATGCCAAGCGTCAGCAGCGGCGCCATCGACGGCCCGGACACCGCGTTGTTGGCGGCCTCGGGCGCGGCGACGCCTTCCAGCGCACCCTTGCCCCATTGCTCGGGGTTCCTGGCGCGGCGCTTGCCTTCGCCGTAAGAAATGAAGGCCGCAATGGCCGAGCCGAGCCCGGGAAGAACCCCGATCCCCGCGCCGATGAATCCGCCCCGAATGGCGTGCGGGATACAGGGTTTATATTCTTCAAAGGTCAGGCTGTGCCCGGTAGGGTCGCTTTTGTTTCCACTGACTTCACCTTTGGTCTTCTTGCGCTCTTCCAGTTGGGCAAAAACCTCGCCCAGAACGAAGACGCCGATCATAAGAGGCACCAGTCCGATACCATTCGACAGATCAAACGAACCAAACGTGTACCGTTCTTCGCTGGAAATCGGGTCGAGACCGACCATGGCCACAAAGATGCCGAGCAGGGCCGAGATCAGGCCCTTGGTGATGGATTTTCCGATCACGGATCCGATCACCACGAAGGCCGCGAAGTAGATGGCGAAGGTTTCGGGCGGGCCGAGTTTCAGCGCGATGGCGGCGATGAAGCCGACACCCGCCACAAGCAGGATGTCCCCCATGAAATCGCCGATAACCGACGAGATCGTCGCAACCTTCATCGCCTTACCTGCCTTGCCTGCACGGGCCAGCGGATAGCCGTCGATCTGCGTCGCTGCACTTGCCGCCGTTCCGGGCGTATTGAACAGAATCGCGGCAACCGAACCTCCATAACGCCCCGATTTGCCAATCACATAGAGAAACGCCAATGCAAACAGAGGCGGCATGTAGAAGGTAATGGGCAGCAGCATTGCGATGGCCGCCGAGGCGGTCAGGCCGGGGGTGGCACCGACGATCATGCCGACGGCAGCAGCCAGAACAATGGCTAACAGGAGTGTCGGATCGGTGATGACCGACAGAAGGGCGGGAAAGATCTCCATTGTGTCTACCCTCGGAACCAGTCGAGCAGATCGAACACCTCGCCATAAGGCGGGAAGACGCCGAGCAACTCGAAAAAGATGATGTGGAAGATGAGCGGGCAGACGATCACGGATATGGCCAGCCCGATCCGACTGCGGACACCGAAGATATACAGAACCACCGGCGCGGTGATGGCTGTGGGCAGGACGTAGCCGAACCAGCGGAATGACTGCTGATAAATCAGAGCAATGGCAAACAGGATCAGGATGTTCAGCGTGCCCGTGTCGCCTTCTTCAACAGCGGCCTGTCGTGCCTGCACCAGGCGCAGCCCGTTCATCAGTACCAGGCCCGAGAGGGCGAGCAAGGCAACCGATGCGGCAAAGGGCACGATCCCGGCCCATGTGTCTCCGGGGCTTGCAGCCGGAACCTGCCAGGCCCCCCAGATCGCGACCAATGACAACAGCGCGAGTACAAATCCCTCGATCACGTCCCGCATGGTGTTCTCCTTCAGAAACATCTCGGGTGGAGCGGCCGGGCCGAAGCTGAGTCCGCCCCGGCCGTTGCCCACCTCAGTTATTCAGAGTCGCAACCAGCGGCACGGCATCCGCTTTCATCGCGGTCAGCGTAGCCTTGGCATCCGCGCCTGTCGCAAAGACCGGACCGGTGCCGCGCTTTGCCAGAAGCTCTGCAAATTCCGGCTTTGCCGTGATCTCGGCCAGCGCCGTTTCCATGGCGGAAACCACCTCGGCCGGCGTTCCCTTGGGCGCGAAAACGATCACCGGCGACGATACCGCGGCAAAGGGAACGCCCAGTTCGCCAAAGGACGGAACATCGGACATGATATTGTCCCGCTCGGCGCTGTTGACGGCCAGTGCGCGAAGCTGCTCTTCAAAACCGCGCAATTGCTGCACCCCGAGGAAACCGAAGTCGGCCTGTCCGCCAATCAGCGCAGCTCGGGTCGGGCCGCCGCCCTTGAACGGCACATCCTGCGCCTCGATTCCGTTGTTGGCCAGGAACCCGAGACCGCCCACGTGATGGAACCCGCCGCGCCCGGAATGGGCCCAACGCAATGACCCAGGGTTTGCCTTTGCCGCTTCAATAACGTCCTCTACGCTTTGATAGGTGCTGTCTGTGGGTACCATCAGCGAGGTCTGCAGCTGGCCGACCTGAGCGACGAAGTCAAAGCTATCCAGTGCATCAATGTCTGTGTCGCGTGTCATGGTCGACAGCAGGAAAGACCCGCCCGAGGTCATCATCATCGTATAGCCATCAGGCTTGGCCCCGACCACGGCGTTGGCGCCATTGAGGCCACCGGAACCGGGTTTGTTCACGACGACCACCGGAACGTCCAATACGCCTTCTGCAGCGGCGGAAATGGCACGCGCATAGGCATCGGTGCCGCCCCCGGCCTGATAGGGTACCACGATATTGATCGGGCGTTTCGGCCAGTCGGCGGCGAAGCTGGCGGTTGCCGTTGCGACCAGCGCGGTCGCCGCTGTGACGGCAGCAAGGAATGCTCTGCGTTTCATGTGGGCTCCTCCAAAAAGTGACGCAGCCTTTCTAGCAGGCCATTTGATTGCGATTTTTGCAAATGTAGCATTAAATAATGCAAATAATGAAAGAGTCCTGTCGATGAACATCAAAGCTCTCCGCGCCTTCCGCCATGCTTTTTCCGAAGGCTCCATTGCGGCGGCCTCGGACATCATGCATCTAAGTCAGCCTGCCATCAGCAGACTGATCAGCGGTTTGGAAGCAGAACTGAAGCTTAGGCTGTTTGACCGCAGCGGGCGCAGCCTGTCCCCCACCACCGAGGGGATCGCGTTTTACCGCGAAGCCGGGCGCATTCTGGATAACCTGGATGAGGTTCCCCGCATTGCAGCCGAAATCCGCGCTGGTCGCACCGAAAGCCTTCGGGTTGTGACGATGCCTCGGATCGCCCAATTTCTGTCGGCACCCGCTGTCGCGCAATTCACCCGGGAAAACCCCGAAGTGAGTGTGACCTTGGACGTCCGCGCGCGCCGGGACGCGAGCAAATGGCTGGCGGGACGCGAGTATGATATTGGAATAGCGGCCCTGCCGGTCAGCCATCCGGACATCAGAACGGTGCCGCTTGTCCGCGTGCGAGCCCTGGCAATTCTGCCCCGGGATCATCCCTTGGCCAATGAGGCATCGATAACCGCAGAGCAGCTTGCCAGTGAAACGATCATCCGCCTGATGCAGGGCTTGTTGCTTCGGGATCAGTTGGACGACGCTTTCAACTCGGCTGGCGTTGCGCCCGAAGTGACCCACGAAGTGTCCTCGTCCCAACTTGCTTGTGCCTTGGTGGCCGAAGGTGCAGGTATCACGATCGCCGATGAGATGGTGGCGGCGTCGTTCGGGGATCGCTTGGTATCAATCCCGATCGAGCCGGAAAAATGGATGACATTTGGAATGTTGCTTCCGAAGTATCAACAGTCGGGATCGGCGGCCAAGCAGTTCCAGGACAAGTTGGTGGAGCACGTAAAACGCGTATGCCGTTCCAGCGACACCATGCGCAGCGAGGTGTCCTGATCCACCGACTTACCGTTCAGGCGACTAATGTGGACCTGACTGGCTTGCCTGATTGGAAATCGCGCTCCAATCGAGGTGCGCGGTAGAAATCCTCGCGTTTTTAGTAGTTGTTATCGATCTAGCGAACTCAGGCAGGAACTCTCCTGACCGGCTGGCATGTGAATTGTGCCGGCATGAAAGCCTTAGTACAGTTTCTAGCAGTTCGAATTTTGGAAGCGCACTCCAGTACCGCTCCAAAACGGTCAAATTCTAACTTTCCCGACAAAGTTGGATACCGCAAACGCCAGTGACAGCCCCTATTCAGCGCTTGGAACCGGACGCGGAACTCCATTCTCGTCGATCGCAACAAAGGTGAAGATCGCTTCGGTCACCTTTTCACGGACGCCGATGAGGCCGCGCAAAACCCAGGCTTCGATGGATATGGCCATTGAGGTTCGGCCCACACGCGACACCTCTCCGTAGATGCATAACACGTCACCGACTTTCACCGGACGTATGAACTTCATCGCGTCAACAGCGATTGTGGCAACGCGGCCTTGCGCACGTGTAGCTGCAACAATTCCACCAGCGATATCCATCTGGCTGAGAACCCAGCCGCCAAAGATATCGCCGTTAACGTTGACGTCCGCCGGCATTGCTGCCGTGCGCAAGGTCAGTTCACCTCTCGGAGTTTCACTGCTCATCTTTTGTGCCCTTCTTCGGTTCAGGACACGGTCATCATGTCCGGAAGTTCTTGTCCTGCCATGAGCGCCAGAGGTGGATTGCACTGTTCAGTCGCGCGTTGCAGGCCGTTATGACGTTCCCTGGGTTCCCTTATAAGACGTTCCCTGACGTCGCCATAGCTGTGATCGCCGCAGTTCTTCACCCGAGCTTTTCCGGCGGTAGGGCGTTTTTCAGCACTTTCTCATTTATGCGACCGAACATGGCCGTCGGGCTGTGTTTGGCCATCCATATGGTCATTTTGTTCATCAGCCCCGGAGCCGTCAGGAACTTGCCACCCAGATTGCCGAGCGCTTCGGTGACAACTGCGTCTGCATTCATAACGCTTGATGGAACCTTGCTCCAATCCAACCCGGTACCGGCAGCCATCGGGGTATCGGTCGGTCCGGGCGACAGGACATGAACGTCAATGCCCTTCGGCCGAAGCTCGGCCCGCAGGGATGCGCCGAAGTTCAACACGTAAGCCTTGCTGCCTGCATAGTTTGAAAAATAGGGGTTCGGCATGTGGCCCGACAGGCTTGAGACCAGAACGATCCCGCCCCGTCCGCGCTTTAGCATTCCTTGGCAAAAGTGGTGGGTCAGGCGAAAGGTCGACAGAACATTCAGCCGCAGCAATGCCATTCCCTGATCCGCATCGGTCGTTTCAAACGCGCCGTTCACCTCGACACCGGCAGAATGAACCAACAGACCGATTTCTTCGGGGATGGTACACACCGCGTCGATGCCGGCCTCCGTTCCGAGATCAGCCGCGACACAGCGTACTTCCACTCCGTGGCGAGCGCTGAGATCGCTGGCCATAGCGTCCAGCACGTCGGCGCGGCGCGCCACGAGGATGAGGTTCATCCCGGCAGCCGCAAGCTGGTTCGCAAATTCGGCGCCAATTCCGGAACTGGCACCTGTGACCATCGCCCAATTGCCATACCTGTCCTGATACGTCCTGCCCATGCTACCCCGCCTCTCCCTTGCTTCGCTTCGTCGCAAAAACCATCGCGTGTATCCTGAGGGTCGGCACTTCTTTTGTCGATGTGGTCGCGGGTAGTTTATCGCGTCGGTTAGCGCCGTACCGGTCGACCCGCCCAGTTGAGTGCCACCCGATCCAACCTGTGCAATACACTTTCGCGCCGGCTGACGGTTATGTGGTTAGGCCCATTTGGCGTACAGCCAGATCGCGCATGATCTCTTCCGAACCGCCGCCGATGGCCATGATCTTGACTTCGCGATAAACGCGCTCGACCGGATTGCCGAGCATGTAACCTGCGCCACCAAAGATCTGCATCGATTCAGACGCCACAAATTCCAGCGATTTCGTCGCCTGTACCTTCGCCTTTGCGATTTCGGCGGCAGGCATTTGGCCCGCGTTGATGGTGTAGCAAATCTGATCCAGATAGGCCTGATTCATGTCTATCCGGGCCGAGATTTCGGCAAACTTATGGGCGATGACCTGATGATCGATCAGGCGTTTGCCAAAGGTCCTTCGTTCGCGCGCCCAGTCCAGGGAGGTGTTGAAACACAGCTTCATCATGCCCAGCGAACCGGCGATCAAAGCAAGCCGTTCATGATTGAAGTTTTCCATGATCGCAAGGAAGCCCCGGTTTTCAGGACCGATCAGCGCGTCGGCGGGAACGTGGCAATCCTTGAAGAACAAAGAGGCCTGTTCGGAACAATGCCAACCCATCTTTTCTTCGCCTCTAGTGCGGGTAAAGCCTGGTGTGCCGGCTTCGATCAGAAACAGAGAGATACCGCCCAGACCCGCATCGCCCGTCCGTGCGCCGACGACAAACCACTTCGAGGCCATGCCGCCGGTGATAAAGCACTTTTCACCATTCAAAACCCACCCGTTACCTGATCGCGTGGCGGTCGTGCGCATGTTGGCCACATCTGATCCGCCACTGGGCTCAGTGATCGCCAGCGAAGACGACATCCTGCCCGCGATAATTTCGGGCAGAACGGTGGTGCGGAAGTCATCTGATGCAAACCGCGCCATCGGCGCAATTGAAATCGCGCGCCCGCCCACGGCCGCCGCCACCCCCGATGCACCGCAGCCAAAGATCATTTCGTTGAAGTCGGCACGCAGAAAGGCATCATCCATTCCCATCCCACCGTATTCTACGGGCACCCCAAAGCCGAACACACCGAATTCGGCCACTTTTTCATCCAGTTCGGCGGGAACGGCTTTGTCGGCCTCCCACTTTTCGATGTGGGGGTGAATCTCGCTTTCGACAAATCGCTGGAAATTGTCCCGGAAGTGTTCGCGCTCGGGTGTCATAAAGGGTGAAATCAGCGCCATCTCGGCCTCCTAGCCATTCAGTACTTTCTCAACCGGCTGTTCGGATAATGCACTGGTCGCGCCCAGTTTGACCGTGTCGAGCCATTCATACCGATCTTTTGACCCGCTTGATCTCCCGGGTGTCCAGTGATTTGAAAGTCTCATGGCCGGGGAAGGCCCTTGCAAAGGTTCATCTCGGTCTCTGCTCAACGTTCGCAAGTACGTCGGGATTCTTCGTGTCTTTGTGTGAACATCATCGAAATCCCCTCAAAATGGTTACAGTGCCCGATCTGGGGCATGACTGCCTAGCTTTCGGAACTCACCAGCCGCACTTCGCTTCGCCGTTGCAGATGCGGGGTCAGCAGGTAAATGAACTCCTGCACGATTTCCGCGGTCTCAGCTTCGCTCCGGACAAATGAGTCATGTGTCAGCAAGCCACGATAGAAAATTCGGGCGATGGTCCACAGGCGAATAAATTTCGCATTGTCGCCATCCGTCGTCTTGAGATGAAGCAATGCGTTTTCATTGATGGTGTCGTTCCAGTCCAGCAGCGAGTCGTGGATCTGGTCCGCAAGCTCTTTATCCGTGCGGATCGCCACCAGAATCTCGTGCAGGGCGCGCATCGCGTCGGTGTTCATGACCTGCCGCCAAAGCCGTTCCAGATCCCTCTCGATTGTCTGCTCAGGTCGGTTTTCGCGGCCAGCCAGCCAGCGGATCGAGGCCTGCATGATCCAGTCGCTGGTCGCCACCATCAATGCGGTCTTCGAGGTAAAGTGGTGGGTCAAAGCTCCGCGCGAAAGCCCTGCCTCTTTGCACACACGCGACGTGCTGGTTTCGGAGTAGCCGTATTTCACGAGGCACCGCATCGTCGCCTCAAGGATCGTCTGCCGCGACTTTTGCGCCCTGGTCTCGCGTTTGGTCGGTTTGCTGTTGGCCATATTCCACCTTATTCAGCTTCGGTCTGCCCCTTTGCGATTTCGAAAGGTTTGATGCGACACGAAGCAGTTGACAAACAGAACGTTCTGTTTGTTTGATGGCATCAAAACTGACGCAGGTCCAGTGGATTCAAAGGGGAGTTCATGCCGAAACAAATCCGAATAGGCGGTGCCAGCGGATTTTGGGGTGAATCCGATATGGCCGTGCCGCAGTTTCTGGAAAACGGGCGGCTGGACTATATGGTGTTCGACTATCTGGCTGAAATCACGATGTCCGTTTTGGCGCGCGCGCGCGCAGCTGATGCAGACAAGGGTTATGCGGTGGACTTCGTGAATTCGGTCCTGCGTCAGAACCTGCCCGAGATCGCGCGGCAGAAGATCAAGGTCATTGCAAATGCGGGTGGCGTGAACCCCGAAGCCTGCGGCGAAGCCGTACGGTCACTCATTGCCGATCTGAGGTTGGATCTGAAGGTCGCCGTGGTTTTGGGGGACGATATTCTACCTCGCTTCAAGGCCGGGGAATTCGCTGACGCGCGCGAGATGTTTGTGAACACTCCGCTGCCGAAACCAGAAACTCTGCAAAGCGCGAACGCCTATCTGGGCGCCTTCCCCATCGCGCAGGCGCTGGCGGGTGGTGCAGAGATACTTGTAACCGGTCGCTGTGTGGATAGTGCCGTCACGCTGGGGGCCTGTATCCATGAATTCGGCTGGGGAGCGGATGATCTGGACCAACTCGCGGGTGGCAGCCTTGCAGGACACGTAATCGAATGCGGGCCGCAAGCCACAGGTGGTAATTTCACCGATTGGCGGGATGTGCCTGATATGGCCAACATCGGTTATCCAGTCGCAACGCTCACGGCCGACGGAAGCTTTACCGTCGAAAAGCCCAAAGGCACCGGCGGTTTGGTGTCCGTCGGGACCGTCGCTGAACAGATCATCTATGAGATCGGCGACCCACAGGCCTATATCCTGCCTGATGTTGTCTGCGATTTCGCGCAGGTTGTCGTGACGCAAATCGGCCCCGATCTGGTCCGGGTTGCTGGGGCCCGGGGCCGCGCGCCAACCGAGTGTTATAAGGCCAGTGTCACTTTCCTGGATGGATATAAGGGCTCAATCATGCTGGTGTTTACCGGCTTTGACGCCGAGGTCAAGTTCCGCGCTTATGCGCAGGCGGCTCTGACCCGTGCTCGCGGAAAACTGGCCGCCAGAAACTTGCCGGATTTCGAAGGGATATGCGTTGAGCCGATCGGATCCGAAGCCAAATATGGCGATTATGCCCGAGAATTGGGCGTGCGCGAGATTGCGGGCCGGATCACTGTAAAACACATGGATAAAACCGGCGTCGCCCTTTTCTTGGCCGAGGTAATTGGCGCGGGCCTTGCAACGCCAGCCGGTCTGTCCGCATTTGGCGGTGGCAAGCCAAAACCGATGCCGACCGTGCGCCTGTTTTCGTGCCTGATCCCGAAAGCGGATGTGCCGGTCCATGTCGTCACGGAGAGCGGCGCACAATCAGTGGATATAGCGGCGGGGCAACCATTTACGGATTCCGAACCCCTGCCCGGCATCCCCGCTGTTCTAGAAGCCTGCACAGTCGAAGTGCCCCTGATCAAGTTGGCCTTCGGACGCTCGGGCGACAAGGGCGACAAGGCCAATATCGGCCTGATCGCCCGCAAGTCCGAATACTTGCCTTATATTGCTGCCGCGGTAACCTCGGATGTGGTGACGGCCCGCTTTGCCCATCGACTGAAAGGCGGGGTAGAGCGGTTTTATATGCCGGGCATGCACGCGCTGAATTTCGTACTGCATGATGCACTGGGTGGCGGTGGCACGGCCGCACTGCAGGACGATCCGCTGGGCAAGGCCTATGGGCAGATTCTGCTGGATCACCCCATTCCTGTTCCCCCCTCTGTTGCGGAGGCGCTCTGATGCCCGTTTTCCAGACCAGAATATCGACCTCATCCGAAGCGTTTGGGCAGAACCGTCGGGATATGCTGGCACTGATCACCGAACTGCGCGAGTACGAAGCGCGTGCCGTTGCGCGTTCGGACAGCCGCAAGGCCCGTTTCGACCAGCGTGGCCAGTTGACCCCGCGCGAGCGGGTCAAGCGCCTGCTGGACCCGGGTATGCCGTTTGTCGAGCTGTTCAATATGGCGAATTTTCTGGTCGACGACCCAGACCCGGAAACCTCCATTCCCGGCGCGTCGATGATAACCGGGATCGGCTATATCAGCGGCACGCGCTGTCTGGTCTATGCCGATGACAGCGGGATCAATGCGGGCGCGTCGACCAATATGTCAGTGAACAAAGGACTGGCCATTCTCAAGATCGCGCTGAGACAAAAGCTGCCCTTTGTGCATCTGGTGGAAAGCGCCGGGGCCAATCTGATGCAGTACACCGTAGAACTTTGGGCCAATGGCGGCGGGCTGTTTTACGGTCTGGCCAAACTGTCCGCAGCCGGCATTCCGACCTTTGTGGTTCTGCACGGGCCTTCCACTGCTGGTGGCGCCTATCAGCCGGGCATGTCGGATTACGTAATTGGCGTGAAACACAATGGCATGGCGGCGCTGGCCGGAGCCGCGCTGACGCAGGCCGCAACTGGTGAGGTGGCCGATGAGCGCGAACTGGGCGGTACCGAGATGCACGCTTCGGTTTCGGGCCTTGTGGAATACCTGGCCGAGGACGATGCGGATGGCATCCTGATATGTCGCGATCTGGTCGAGCGTCTGGACTGGAACAAGAACGCCCGCCCCCTGCCCCGCAAACAGGTCGAACCGCCGGTCTATTCTCCGGACGAACTCGCCGGTGTCGTCCCTGTGGATTACAGAACCGCCTTTGACTGCCGCGAGATCATGGCCCGGATCACCGATGGCTCGAACCTGCTGGAATTCAAACCCCGTTTTGGCCCTGCGACCGTCTGTATTCAGGCCCGAGTTTTTGGTCATTCGGTTGGAGTCATTGGCAACAATGGCCCGCTGGACCCTCAGGGTGCGGCCAAGGCAACGCAGTTCTTCCAGCTCTGCGACAGCGCAGACATGCCGATCATCTTTCTCAACAACATCACCGGCTACATGGTGGGTACCGAGTACGAGCAGGCGGGTATGATCAAGCTTGGCTCCAAGATGATTCAGGCCGTGTCGAATCTCCGCGTTCCAAAGTTTTCACTCTATGTCGGTGCCAGCTTTGGTGCCGGGAATTACGGCATGTGCGGTCATGCTTTTGATGCGGATTTCCTGTTCTCATGGCCCAATGCGCGCACCGGAGTAATGGGTGGCGAGCAGGCCGCCATGACCATGGATGTTGTTGCCCGCGCGGGAGCCGCCCGCAAGGGGGTTGAGATCACGCCCGAGATGGAAGCGAAGATGGCCAGGCAGAAACAGGCCATTCAGGACGTGTTCGAACCGCAGGAAAGCGTCTTCTACACCTCGGGCCGGATGTTGGACAACGGTATCATCGACCCGCGCGACACTCGAAAAATTCTGGGCTTTTTGATCGAGACCACATGGGAAGCACGCAACCGAGACCTGAAACCCAACACCTTTGGCATCGCAAGGATTTGAGAGGGCGCAACTTGGCTGATTTCAAGACCCATCAAACCTTCGAACTGGACAATCAGTGCAACAGCCGGTCGGTGTGGTCCGACCAGGCCGATGCCACCTCCGAAACCGCAAAGGTCTGATCCATGCCGCGCTTCAACTCGATCCTTGTGGCCAATCGTGGTGAAATTGCCTTGCGGGTGATGAAAACAGCGCGTTCGCTGGGCTATCGCACCATCGCCGTCTATTCCGAGGCCGATGCCACCGAGCCGCACGTGAAATTTGCCGATGATGCGGTCTGTGTGGGTCCGGCACCTGTAGGCGAAAGCTATCTGCGTGCGGACAAAATCCTTGAGGCTGCCAGGAAGGCTGGTGCGGGCGCGGTGCATCCGGGCTATGGCTTCTTGTCCGAAAACGCTGATTTCGCAAAGGCTTGTGTCGACGCGGGTATTGTCTTTATCGGTCCCACGGCCGAAGCGGTTGACCTGATGGGCAACAAGGCTGCCGCCAAGCGCCGGATGATTGAGGCGGGTGTGCCTTGTGTTCCTGGCCGTGAGGGCAAGGGTCAGTCGGACGAGAAACTGATCACTGCCGCAGCCGAGCTCGGTTTTCCAATCATGGTCAAGGCTGCCGCAGGTGGCGGCGGGCGCGGGATGCGTCTGGTCCAGATGGCCGAGGAACTGCCCGCTGCGCTGATCTCGGCCCGGTCCGAGTCGCTGAACGCCTTTGGCTCGGACGAGTTGATTCTGGAAATGGCCCTCATCCGCCCTCGTCATGTCGAGGTTCAGGTTTTTGCCGACGCCCATGGTAACGCCATCCACTTTGGCGAACGTGACTGTTCCGTCCAGCGCCGACACCAGAAGATCATTGAAGAGGCCCCCTGCCCGATCATGACCCCCGGACTGCGCGCGGCGATGGGCAAGGCCGCCGTCGATGCGGCGCTGTCGATCAGCTATCTGGGCGCGGGCACGGTGGAGTTCCTGGTGGACGCCTCGGGCAAGTTCTACTTCCTTGAAATGAATACCCGCCTTCAGGTGGAACATCCGGTGACCGAGATGATCACCGGTCTCGATCTGGTGGCGCTGCAAATCAGCATCGCACAGGGCGAACCCCTGCCGTTGGTCCAGGATGATGTGCAGTTGAATGGCCATGCGATCGAGGCGCGTCTTTACGCCGAAGACCCGGCGCAGGACTTCCTGCCGATAACGGGTCATGTGGACCTTTGGCAACCCCATCGCGGCGAAGGCATAAGGATCGACAGCGGTATCGAGACCGGCAGCGTCGTCTCGCCCTATTATGACCCGATGATCGCCAAGGTCATCGCCTGGGGCCCGGACCGTGAAACCGCCACCGCGAGGCTGAGCGCGGCACTGGCCAAAACACGACTATTCGGCATCAAGACCAACAAGGGCTTCCTGTCGGCAATTCTAGACAAGGAAACCTTCGCCAAGGGCCAAGCTACCACTGCCTTCATCGCCGAGGAGTTCGGCGCAGAAGAAATGACGCCACCGGTGTTGTCCGAAACCGAAGCAATGATTGCGGCCGTTCTGCAGTACGACGACTCGCGCCACCGGAGTATGGCGGCCACGCTGGGTATCAACCCGGAACTGGCCAACTTCAGCTCAACTGGGCATCTGGAAACCGACTATCGTTATGTCAACGAAGGCAAGACCCGCGACGTAACGGTGACCGCCACTGAAAGCCGCTATCACGTGACCTGTGGTAAAACCCACGCCGCTATCACCATCGAGCGTCAAGAAGGCACCGAAGCCCGCTTGCGGGTGAACGGACGCATTGTCCCGGTCGGTATGCTTGTCACCGAACGTGGCCATATTCATCTGGACCATCAGGGCCGTACGTTCGCCCTGCGCAACGAGCTCGAATTTCCGGCTTTGGCCGAGGAGGCACGCGGCGGAGGCCGTGTGGCGGCACCGATGCATGGTGCTCTGCTGGAAATCAATGTGGTCGTGGGCGACACCGTCGCCAAGGGCGATCGTTTGGCGGTTCTGGAAGCGATGAAAATGCAGCACGCGATCGAAGCGGAAATCGACGGTACCGTGACCGAAGTTCAGGCCAGTGCCGGAGGACAGATTGCCGCCGATGAGGTGATCCTGATCATTGAACCCGCCGAGGAGGGAGAAGATGTTTGATCAACCGCAGGCCGTTCAGGTCGAGAGTCAGTCGCTTTACGATCTTCTGAAGGACCGGAGCGAGGAAGATCTGGCCCGCGCCACCCTGTTCAAGGGTTGGACCGCCAACCGGATCCTGGGCCATCTGCATGTCTGGAACATCGGTGCAGACCTGTCGCTGAGCAAACCCGAGGCTTTCGCGCCTTTCAACACTGACGCCATCGCCCACTTCAGCAGCGGTGATCTTGCCGGGTTTGAGGCGAAATACCTCGAGGGCTTATCGGGGCACGCGTTGCTGGATGAATGGATGTTCTACACCACTGGTATGTGCGACCGCTTTGCGCAGGCCGATCCCAAGGCTCGGGTGCCGTGGGTCGGGCCGGATATGTCCGTGCGATCGTCCATTTCTGCCCGGCTGATGGAAACCTGGTCGCACGCGCAGGCGCTTTACGATCTGTTCGGTGTCGCGCGGCAGGATCACGACTACATCAAGAATATCGTCGTTCTGGGTGTGAACACTTTTGGCTGGACCTACAAGAACCGCAGCTTGGATTTGCCCGGTACGATGCCCTATCTAAACCTGACCGCCCCTTCCGGTGAAGTCTGGGAATGGGGGGAACCCAATGAGGCCGGGCGGATCGAGGGCCGCGCCACAGAGTTTTGCCAGGTCGTCACCCAAACCCGTAATATCGCCGACACCGCCCTGCAAGTGACCGGCCCGGTTGCCACGGAATGGATGGGCATGGCGCAGTGTTTTGCGGGCCCCCCCGAAGTGCCCCCGGCCCCCGGCCAGCGCCATATGGCCCGAGGTCGTAAGAACACGTCTGGGTAAACCCCCCAAAAGTCGCCAGGTATGGCCGCGAACGTTTGGTGCGATCAGGCGACGCGCGACAGCATCTGGTGTCGGCCACGACCCTGATCGCAGACGGTATCCAACCTGTTGGTGTTTAGGTTCGAAAAACTAGCGTCCGGCACTTATTTCATTGGCTGCGAGCGGCCAATCGCCGAGCCTAATAACGAACACTACTCTATTGAGGCCAGCTAATATCTCGGGCCGCACGGCGCCTCAATTGGCCGCAGAACGGGTCTTTTCCTGCTGGGGGCTACCCTGCGTCGCATGCTCTTGCCGTTCATTTTCTAGATTACACCATCACAAAGTAAGTAAGTTTTTGCTTTTCGATTTCAAAAATATTATGAATTGAAGCTGAATAGGATCCGCCTGCAATGAGTTCATGCATTTCAACCAACGGCCATCAAATCCCGAGAATGTGTGCAGCGAGCCTGATCCGTCTTGGCAACAGGTGCACAATCTCAAGTCTGCGGAAACCTGAAATGGCGGCTCGGGAGTTGGTAAATGGGCGATAGCGGCTTGAAAACATACGGCCCTTTCATCTCGGGTTCATTCCTGAACTGGCATGGTGAGACATTGCCGAGTGTTGACCCTGCGACGGGTCAGGAATGGTGTCGGTTTGCGTGTTGCGGGTCTGACGAGGTTGATCAGGCTGTTCGTGATGCGGACAAGGCGTTTCGAACCGGGCCCTGGGCCAATGCAACATCTTCGCAGCGCGCAGATATCCTAGATGGTCTAGCGGATGGGCTGCAGAGTCGCTGGGAAGAGCTTGTCGAGCCCGAAATCCGTGACAACGGCAAACGCATCGCCGAAGTCCGCGGACAGTTTTCCGGCTTGCACGGCTGGTACAGGTATTTTGCCGATCAGGCACGCCAGCTTTCGCCCGCGCCGCAATCGAACGGGGTGTCTGGTGTGGAAAGCACCGGCCATTGGATGCCTTACGGGGTGGTCGCCGCGATCACACCGTGGAATTCACCGCTGATGATCCTGGCCTGGAAACTGGCCCCCGCACTAGCCGCAGGGAATACGGTGGTGGTGAAACCATCCGAGATGGCGTCGGCCTCGACGCTGGAATTTGCGCGACTGGCGTGTGAATGCGGCTTGCCTTCTGGTGTATTGAACGTCGTGACAGGTCACGGGCATGAGGCTGGTGAGGCGCTGGTGCGCCACCCGCTGACCCGCAAAGTGACCTTCACCGGCTCTGATATCGGCGGGCGCAAGGTTGCCGAGGCGGCAGCGGCCGGAGTTGTTCCAACGACCCTGGAACTGGGTGGCAAGTCCCCGCAGGTCGTGTTTGCCGATGTCGACCTGGAAAATGCGGTCAACGGCGTCATGTCGGGAATCTTTCTGTCGAATGGTCAGACCTGTGTCGCCGGGTCCCGTCTGATTCTGGAGGAAACGGTTGCCGCCGCCTTTACCAATCGCCTTCTGGAACGCGCCCGCATCCTTCGGCCTGGTGACCCGATGAAAACAGAGACGCAGATCGGACCGTTGGCGAACGAACCGCATTGGACCAAGGTTGCGGCCATGATCCGGCAGGCGAAGGCCGATGGCGCGATTTGCCTTCTTGATGGTACCGAGACAGGGGCCGGGTATCCCGGTTTTTATATCGGACCAACGATTTTCGCCGAAGTGACACCGGACATGCAGCTCTGGCGTGAGGAGGTTTTTGGTCCGGTCCTTGCGATCACCACCTTCGCGACTGAAGACGAGGCCATCGAATTGGCCAACGACACCGACTACGGCCTGGCGGGCGGAGTCTGGACCTCTGATCCGGACAAGGGCGCGCGCGTTGCCGGCGCCATTCATGCAGGCACGGTTTACATCAACCATTATCGAAGCGTCGATCCGGCAAGTCCCATCGGCGGGTTCAAACTGTCGGGATATGGCCGGGAATTGGGGCCGGATGCCGTCAAGGACTTCCTGCAAAGCAAATCGATCTGGACCGGATCTTCCCCGGTTCCCGACCCCTTCCCGGAACCGACGGAAACAACCCTTTGTGACCCGGAAAGTATGGAGCAATGACATGAGCAATCCAGCCGACGACACCTTGTTCGCAGTTCCCGAGGGTGATTTCCGAGGTCATGACCAGCAACAGGTATGGTCACTTGAGCATGATCCGGAACTGACCGAAGTCGGCCCCGGCACACCTTGCGGCGAATATCTGCGGCGGTTCTGGATGCCGGTCGCGATGACGGATCATATTGGCGATCTGCCCTATCGCCTGCGCATACTGGGCGAGGATCTTGTCCTTTTCCGGGAAAAGAAGGAAGGCAAGCTGGGCCTGACTCATCTCCACTGCTGCCACCGCAACATGAGCCTGGAATTCGGCATCGTCGAAGAGGGTGGCATCCGTTGTTCCTATCATGGCTGGAAATACGGTCTGGATGGCACGGTTCTGGAAACGCCCTGCGAACCCCCTGCCAGCCAGGTCAGGAAAAAGGCCTGTCTGGGGGCTTATCCGGTGATCGAATACAAGGGACTTGCCTTTGCTTATCTGGGTCCAAAGAACGAAATGCCGCCATTCCCAGTCATGGACACGTTCGATGATGAAGGAGACGAGCTTGTTCCCTATCTGATCAAATCTCCGTGCAACTGGCTGCAGGTGATGGAGAATGCCTGGGATCCATTCCATGTCGTATACCTGCACACGCTGGCCGCCCGCGTGCAGTTCACCGAAGCGTTCGCGCATATGCCGATGATTGAGTTCCACGACTGCGCCACCGGCGATTTCTATACCAACGTGCGCCGGGACGGGGACTATATCTGGGTGCGTGTGCACGATCACATGCTGCCCAGTTTCACGCAGAATGGCGGGCATTTTCCGGTGCCGGACCGCTCGCGCTATTTCGGTCGCGGCGGGCTGACGCGCTGGATCACACCGATTGATGACACCAATACGATGGTCATTGCCTGGCGGCACTTTCGCGCCCCCGAGTTCAATGATGACCCGCGAGGGTTGACCAATCGTGAAGAGGTCGGGTTCGGCAAAACGGATTTCTACGGACAGGGCCCTGACCGCCCATATGAAACGCGCCAACGCGATCCAGGCGACTACGACGCCTGGGTCAGTCAGGGCCCGATCAATATCCATGCCCGCGAAAACCTGTCGTTTACCGACCGTGGGGTCGCCAAGGCGCGGCGGATGGTACGCAATGCGATCCGGGCGCTGCAAAAAGGCGAGCGCCCCGCACAGCCGACCGACCATTTCACCGGCAGGGTGATCCCAACCTACGCCGGTGACACGGTGCTGAAGATTCCGCTGCAGGAAGGCCGCGACGACGGTGCCCTGCAGAAAGAAGTCAGCTTCAAGGTCGCCGAAATCCTGAAATCGGGGGATCACCTGACCGGTAAACAGAGACGCGACTTTATCGTGAAGGAACTGAAGGCTTACGAATCTGGCTGGGCCTGACGGTGAAGGGCGAGGCGACAGGAAAAGGGGATTGGACATGACGCGCATACCGCACAATCCGGGGCGGGTGGAGTGGTCGGGGGAAAACCCGGGCATCTACCTGAAGCGGGATCCGGGTCAGGAGAGGTATGACACTCTGGCGCTTTTCTTCCGCGTGGTTGTATCGCCGTTCGGACGGGGTCATGCGGCCATCGTGCTAGGTGCGCCGGATGACGCACTCGGCTGGCCCAGGGTGCCAAATCTGATCATGACTGATAATCAGCGTATGATGCGTTGGATCGTCGATGGCTGGGTGACGAAAATGCCGACATTCGTAGGCAAGGCCGGGCTGTCCTCGATGACATGGCTGGACTGTGACAGCGTTGAAAAACGTCCCGGAGACCTGAAAACCCGGTATTCGGAAACCCTGCGTGGGTCTGGCGTGACACTCGAGATGATCTGGCGGGATATGGGCCCGCCGCTGCCGGTCGAGGTGACCAAAGAGAATTCGGCGACCAAGGAACACGAGATGTATTCCGTTTTTCTTGAGGCGGGCCAGGCGGAGATCAAGATCAACGGCACAACCCTGCCCGGCCAGGTGGCGGAACGTCAGTTCTTTGGCCGCAGGATGAGCACCGCCTTTCTGGCCTTTTCAGAAACCTGGGTTACGCCGCAGGAGGATGCCTGATGCCACTGAATGAACCGATCACACCGGGCGCGGTTGACTGGACCGGGGAAAATCCCGGAATCCTGTTGAAAGATGACGACGGGAAAATTAGCGCGATGGCCTTGTTTTTCCGTGTTGCCTGGTCGCCTGTGGGACAGGGGCAGGTTCTGCTGCTGTACGGCACCCCCTCTCAGGTCGAAGGCACTTCGGATGCGCCGAATGTCATCCTCAGCGACAATCCCGATCTGACTGCTTTTCTGAAAAAGAACTTCATCAGCAAAATTGCAGCCTTTGCCAACGCGCCAGCTTTTGAAACCCTTCCGGAAATTGGCGCGCAGGTGGTTCGCAGCTCGGGTGACCCGATGAGCCATCGTTACTCTGAAACCATCGTTGGCGGAACCCTGACGGTTGAACTGGTCTGGGAGAAGCTTGAACCACCCCGCGCATTGGAGTTGTCCCCGCATGAGGTGGCATCGGGTGAACAGAACATGTTCTCGCTTCTGATCCCGGCACAATTCGCACAGATCATTGTAAATGGGCGTGCATTGCCGGGAAAATTGGGGACACGGGTTCAGGCCGGGTTCGAGACCACGACCGCGTTCCTCTATTTTTCGGAAACCTGGATCATCCCGCCGGAGGTCTCATGACTCTGCACCCCGCCGACCAGCTGGCGTTTGACCGGGCGATGGTGACGCAACCGGTCTGGAACCGTTTCAACACGGCCTCCGAAGCAGTCGGGTTGGCCGAAAACGTGTTGTTGCATGCTGGTCCGGCGTTCTCTGCGCCGGAACAAATCACTGTACCGATCCTGAATTCCGCCTGTGTCGCGGCAGTCTGGGAAGGGTTGGCCCGGGATTTCGATCAGGCCGAAGCGATGATCATGGCACAGGAAATCCTGTTGCAACCAGCGCAAGACCATGACGTGGTCACACCACTGGCTGCCGTTGTCTCCGCAAATATGCCCCTTCACACGATTTACGATGCGTGGCGGGGACAGACGCGGGTATTCACCCCGATCAACGGTGGCGCGCGCCCGTCCATGCGGCTGGGTCTCCGATCCCAGGCAGTGCTGGATCATATCCGCTGGCTGAACACGCGATTTCTGGACATCCTGCAAAACGGCATCGCCGAGGGCATTGCACTTGTGCCTCTGGCGGTCATTGGTCTGGTGGGTGGTGATGATTGTCACGGGCGAACCCCCGTCAGCACGGCTGCCCTTGTCGAGGAGTTGAAAGACCGCGGTCCGAAGGGCATTGATGACGCGGATGCGCTGGAATTCATGGCGACCTCACCGTCCTTGTTTCTGAACCTTTGGATGGCCGCAACCAAGATCATGATGAAGCTGGCCGAAGGGGTCGAAGGGTCCAGTTTCGTGACCGCGGCCGGCGGAAACGGGCGCGACGTCGGCATACAGGTATCTGGCCTGCCCGGGCGTTGGTTCACCATTCCGGCCGCTCCGCCATCAGGTAAGTTCGATGTCGATCTACCGGCCGAGCGTGCCCTGGGCGCCATCGGTGACAGCGCTGTGGTCGACGCGTTTGGGCTGGGCGCCATGGCCATCGAACACAGCCCTGAGCAGTTAAAGGGTTTGGGTGCCTTTTTGCCTGGCGATGCCAGGACCCGTACATCCGGCTTGTCCGTGGGCGCGCACCCGTATTTCAATGCTTTTGATATCCGTCTGGGCTCGACCGCCAGAGGGGCGGTTGCGCAAGGGGCAGGTCCGGTGGTCAGCCTTGGCATTCTGGATCGGCTGGGACAGGCTGGGCGCTTAGGCGGTGGGATTTATGACATGCCGGTCGATCCTTTTGCGGCTGCCTTGCGGGCGCTGTCTTCATGACAGAACTGAATGAGCTTGGGGCGTTTGAGCTTGCCGCGCTGATCCGGGCGGGCCAAGCCAAACCGTCCGAAGTAATGGCCGCCCATTTGCATCGCATGGCACGCAGAGAGCCTGAAATTGGCGCCTTCGAATACCTCGATGCTGAGCATGCCATGGAGCGGGCGATCCGAGCCGACGCTCTGCCTGTCAACGGGCCGCTGTTTGGGGTGCCTTTCGCGATTAAAGACATCATTGATACCGAAGACATGCCAACAGGATGGGGCAGTGACTTGTTTGCCGGGCGGCAGCCAACGCGTAATGCGGCCTGCGTTCAGACATTGATAGATGCGGGCGCGATTGCAGTCGGCAAGACGGTGACGACTGAGTTCGCCTATTTTCGCCCGGGCAAGACGGCAAACCCCCACAACACCTTGCATACACCCGGCGGATCTTCGTCAGGCTCAGCCGCAGCGGTGGCCGACTTCATGGTGCCGCTGGCCTTTGGTTCGCAAACGGCGGCTTCCCTGATCCGGCCAGCGGCCTATTGCGGGGTATATGGGTTTCGGCCAACTATCGGTGGCTATCCGCTGGACGGAGTCATGGGTTTGTCGCAAAGCCTGGATACCCTGGGCGTGCTGGCCCGAAACCCCCGTGATCTTTTGTTGGCGGATTCTGTCTTGCGGGGAACCCATGTGCCGCCGCCGCCAGACTTCCAAGACAACCTGCCGCGTATCGGGCTGATGCGTGGCCCACACTGGATGGATGGCACGGTCGAAATGCGCGATACATGTACTCGTGCGCTGGCTGCAATTGCGGCGGCCGGAGCCGACACAGCAGAGGTCGCCTGCCCGCAGGTGTTTTCCGGACTTTCCGACGCCCAAAACACCGTCATGAGTTATGAGGCCGCCCGGTTGCGCGCTGTCGAATACAGCGCGGGCGAGTCCGCGATCAGCCCGCAATTCCATTCGCTGATCGAGAACGGCCTTGGGGTGCGTGATACGGACTACCGGCAGGCGCTGACAATCCGCGACAGCGCGTCTGTCGTTCTGAACCAGTTGTTCCGGGATATTGATGCCTTGCTGGTGCCATCGGCTCCGGGACCTGCACCTAAGGGGTTGGAAGCCACCGGCGATCCACTGTTTTCCCGAATGTGGAACCTGTTGCAGGTCCCGTCCTGCGCCGTACCGTTCGGGGCTGATCCAAGCGGCCTGCCGTTGGGATTTCAGTTGATCGCACCATGCGGTGCCGACGCGCGGTTGTTGGGCATTGCGCAATGGGTTCATGATATTCTGCAGGCTGAGCCATAAAATAATGGGCACGAATCCCGGTCCAAGTGGCGTGTAGGTTGCTGGCTATTTGGTTTTCAGTAGTCCTTTGCTGGGGCCACGGGGTCCGCTTCAAAACAAAATTCTGTCGCACGACTATCGGCCGAGCGAGCAAGTGCATGTCGCTAACGAGAACTTCTGTCGCAAATCGGCTTGTCGAAGCATTGGCGCGACGGCAAGATCAATCGCATGAGAGCGAGTCACATCTTGAACCCTCTGGACCGTCGCGCGACCGGTTGCGATCTGGTCGCGTCAGCCTGAAGCGCGGGCATCTGCCCGGGCTCATCTGCGCTGTGACGATCATATCCGGAAAACTTCATGACATTTCAAAGACTGCGTCTGGCCATCGATATTGGCGGCACATTTACCGATACGGTTCTGGTATCCGGTGAAGAGACGATACTGGCTTCGACAAAAACGCTGACCACGCACCAGAACCCGGCAGATGGCGCGATGGAGGGCGCGGTGCGCGTAATGGCACAGTCCGGGCACGACCTGAATGAAGTAACAGGGTTCATTCACGGGACCACCCTTGCAACCAATGCACTGATTGAGCGGCGCGGCGCTGTTGTGGCGACGGTGACGACCGAAGGGTTCCGGGACATCCTTGAGATCGCGTACGAGCGGCGGTACTCGCAATATGACATCAATCTGGAAAAGCCCGATCTGCTGGTGCCGCGCGAACGGGCGCTGACCGTTCGTGAAAGGATGGCGGCGGATGGCAGTGTGCTGATCCCTCTGGAGGATGACGCGATTGATGCATTGTTGGCCGATCTAGACGCCAGCGGTGCCGAGGCGGTCGCGATCTGCCTGATGCATGCTTATGCCAATCCCGACCATGAGCGGCGCCTGCGCGATGCGCTAGCCGAGAAACGCCCCGGTCTGACGGTTTCGATCTCGTCCGATGTCAGCCCCGAGGCGCGTGAATTCGACCGTCTCTGCACCACGGTTGCCAATGCATATATCCAGCCGCTGATGGAAAGCTATCTAAGGCAGTTCGTCGCCCGGTTCGAGGCCGAAGGCGTGACCTGCCCGATCCTGATGATGACTGCAGGGGGTGGCATGTGCACGGTACGAACCGCCGCCCGGTTTCCGATCCGACTGGTGGAAAGCGGACCAGCGGGCGGTGCCATCCTTGCCGCGCGCATCGCGGCGCGGGCTGGGATTTGCGATGTTCTGTCCTTTGATGTGGGCGGCACAACCGCCAAGCTGTGCCTGATTGATAACGCCCGGCCCCAAACCTCACGCCAGTTCGAAATCGCGCGCGCAGCACGGTTCATCAAGGGATCGGGTATGCCCGTGCGCATTCCGGTGATCGAAATGATCGAGATTGGCGCGGGCGGTGGTTCTATCGCCGGTGTCGATCGTCTGGGTCGGTTAACCGTTGGCCCGAAATCAGCAGGGTCGGAACCCGGTCCCGTAGCGTTTGGTCGGGGCGGCACAGAACCAACCGTAACCGACAGTGATATCACGCTGGGTTACATCGTGCCGGACACCTTTGCAGAAGGATATATCCAGCTCGATCCCGAAGCCTCAAAAGAGGCCCTGACCCGTGTGATCGGATCACGCCTGGACACTGATGCGACGGGATCGGCCGATGGGGTCAGCCGGATCGTCGATGAAAGCATGGCCAGCGCTGGCCGGATGCATGCCGTGGAATCGGGCAAAGACCTCGGTTCTCGCACCATGATCGCCTTTGGTGGTAACGGGCCGCTGCACGCCAGCCGTGTGGCGCGTTCGGCCGGGGTCAGCCGGATCGTGATCCCGCCCAATCCGGGCGTCGGCTCGGCGGTGGGTTTCCTGTTCGCACCAGTCAGTTTCGAAATCGTGCGCTCGCGTTATTCGCTGCTGGAAACGCTGGATTTTGATGGGATCAACACCCTGTTCGCCGACATGATTGCCGAGGCCAGCGGCGTTGTTGCACAAGGTGCAGGCGATGCGCTTACCGAGACGCAACGCACTGCCTTTATGCGCTACAACGGTCAGGGTCACGAGATCGAGATTCCCCTGCCCGACCGTGCCTTAACGGCGGATGATATCAGCCCGCTGATAACGGCGTTCGAAACGGAATACCGCAAGCAGTTCTCGCGCCCGGTGCCGGGGATGCAGATCGAGATTCTGAACTGGGCCGTGCGCGTTGCCACGCCGGATGCCGAGTTGCCGGATATTCCGACAACACCTGATCTGACCACGATCACACCTTCCGAGACGCGCCCCATCACCTGTGATGTTGACGGACAGAAAAAGCAGGCAAGCTTTGTCCCCCGCGACAGCCTGAGACCCGGCGACCGGATACATGGCCCGGCACTGATCATCGAACCGCAGACCACAACATTGGTCTCGGCTGATTTCTCGGCGCATGTGGACGCCATTGGAAACCTTGTCCTGATCCAGGACCAAAAAGGAGGCGCATGATGACTGCCGATCATTCTCCCGCCCGCCTGCAAGTGATGTGGAACCGTCTGCTGGCAGTGGTCGAGGAACAGGGCCAGACCCTGATCCGTGCAGCGTTCTCACCTATAGTACGGGAATGCGGCGACATTTCTGCCGGGATATTCGACGTTCATGGCCGGATGTTGGCGCAGGCCGTCACCGGCACACCGGGCCATATCAACACCATGGCCGAAGCGGTGATGCAACTGCGCGAACGTTTCCCGGTGCAGAATATGAAGCCCGGCGACATCTATATGACCAATGATCCCTGGCTCGCCTCGGGGCACCTGAACGATTTTCTGCTGATGATGCCTGCGTTCAAGAATGGCGAGGTCGTGGGCTTTACTTCGTGCACCTCGCATCTGGTCGATCTGGGTGGCCTCGGCATGGGGCCAGAGGGTTCGGACATCTATGACGAAGGTCTGCTGATCCCGCCCTGCAAACTGGTCGAAGAAGGCGTGCCGAACGCGCTGCTGCTCGACATCGTCCGCGCCAACAGCCGCGAGCCCATCGCAAACGAGGGCGACATATATGCGCTGATCGCCTGTTGCGAAGCGGGTGTGACCCGGCTGGTCGACATGATGGACGAGTTCGGCATCGACGATCTGGACAAGCTGGGCAACTACATCATCGACACCTCGCGCCGTGGTACGCTTGAGGCGATCGCCGAAGTGCCGGAAGGCGTCTACAGGAACGCGCTGAAGATGGACGGCTATGAGAACGAACTGGAACTGCACGCGACACTGACCGTAAGCAAATCGGGCATGCATGTTGATTTCACCGGCACCTCGGGTTGTTCGCGCAAGGGTATCAACGTGCCGCTCAACTATGCCACCGCCTATACAGTGTTCGCACTGCGTTGCATCGTCGGCTCTGACATCCCCAACAATGCCGGATCGTTGGAACCGTTCACCGTGGACGGACCAAAGGGCTGTATCCTGAATGCACAGCGCCCGGTGCCGGTCGCCATGCGGCATACGCTGGGACAGGTGACGCCGGATCTGGTGCTGGGGTGTCTGCATCAGGCGCTTCCCAATGCAGTGCCGGCCGAAGGTGCCTCGTGCATGTTCGACCTGCCAATGCGTCATGCGCCGGAAGTGGCCCGTGATGGTGGACGCGAGTTCGCCGTTGAACCGGTACATAATGGCGGCACCGGCGCGCGGCCACACGCGGATGGCCTGTCGGCCACTGCTTACCCTTCGGGCGTATTCGGATCACAGGTCGAGATCACTGAAAGCGTGGCACCCGTCACCATCTGGCGGCGCGAACTGCGCCCCGATTCCGGCGGCGCAGGCACGTATCGCGGCGGATTGGGTCAACGGATCGAGATGACCTCGGCCAACGGTGCACCCTTCATCGTATTCCTCTCGGTCGAACGGCTGAAGTTCCCCGCCCTGGGGCGTATGGGCGGACGGCCAGGCGCACCCGGGCGCATCCGTTTCCGCGACGGAGAAGGCGACATTCCCGGCAAGGGCGAGTTGCGGGTCGAAGGCGGCGACTATCTGATTTTCGAAACCCCCGGCGGAGGTGGTTTCGGAGATCCCTCCGAACGCGACGCACAGGCACTTGCGCTGGATCTGAAACGCGGCCTGATCAGCGAGGACGGCGCCAAATCCTACGGCGTTGTGTCATGATCCGCCCGGTTTCCCATGTAGGCGCGATGGCGGCGTATGCGCTGGCCGATCTCGGCGGCGCGGACACCATCTCGTTGGCCCAGAACGAAAGTGCCTTTCCTGCAAGCCCCGCTGCCATCGCGGCGGGACAGGCTGCTATGAGTGATTTGCCACTCTACCCCGATCCGGAGTGGCCGGAACTGCACGCCGCTATTGCCGATGTGCATCGGCTGGATCCGGCGCGGGTGTTATGCGGCGCCGGCTCGATGGAACTGATTGGTTGCCTGATCCGGGCTTATGCCGGACCTGGCGATCGGGTTCTCGGTACGGACTATGGATATGCGTTCGTCTCGTCCGCTACGGCGCAGGTGCAGGCTGATTATGTCCAGGCCCGCGAAATTGACCTGACAGTATCCGTTGACGACATCCTTGCTGCGATGTCGCGCAAGACGCGGATCGTTTTTGTCTGCAACCCCGGCAACCCGACGGGCACCTTGATTCCGAACTCCGAGATCCTGCGCCTGCGGGACGGGTTGCCCGCAGATGTTCTGCTGGTCGTGGATCAGGCCTATGCCGAGTTCTCTGACGAAACCAATGACCCCGCGGGGATTTTTGCCCTGACTGACAGGGGCGATACCGTGGTCATGCGGACGTTTTCCAAGGCTTATGGTCTTGCGGGTGCTCGGGTAGGCTGGGGGTATTTCCCGCCGGCGATTGCGACTGAGATACGAAAGCTTCTGAATCCCAACAATATCTCGATTGCCTCGCAAGCCGCCGCAACCGCCGCGATGCGCGATCAGGCGCATATGCGGGACGTAATTGCCCGAACCGCCGACATTCGCGACCGCTTCGCCGATCAATGCCGCGCCATGGGCCTGCGCGTCCCCGAAAGCCACACCAACTTCGTCCTGCTGCGTTTTGCCTCGACCGAAGAAGCACAGCGTGCGGATGCGGCGCTGCGTGCTGAAAATCTGTTGATGCGCGGAATGGGTGGCTATGGGCTGAGCGACTGCCTGCGCGCAACCATATGCGAGGCACCGGTCATGGATCGATGCCTGGCGGTGCTAAAAAAGGTGATATCATGATTTGCGAAACGCGAAGACGAGCCAAAATCGGCGTCCTTGTGCCCTTCACCAATACCAATCTGGAGCCGGATATGGAATTGATGCGCCCGCCGGACACCACCGTCCATTTCCAGCGCATGGGTGGGTACGACGTGGACGAGATTCCGGGATCGGACCAGATGGCAGGACTTGGCGCATCCGATATCAGTCACGACCTGCGAATGATCGCGGGCGTTCGGCCGGACGCGGTATTATTCGGTTGCACTTCTGCCACGCTGACTCATGGCCCGTCATTTGACGCGGATCTTGCGCGGCAGATCAAATCCGGTTCGGGCGCGCTTTCTCTGACCGCCGCAGGGTCACTGATTGCGGCGATTACAGCGCTAGGAGCTGCCAAAGTCGGGTTTTCCTCGCCCTACCTGGGGGAAATCAATGCACAGGCGATTGATTTCATGTCTCAAAACGGCATCGAAACCGTTCGTTGCGCTGACATAGGCCGCGAACTGGGGAATTATGGTCAGGGTGAACTGACCCCGGATGAGGTTTTTGATCTGGCCTGTCAGGCCGACCATCGCGAGGCGCAGGCAATTGTTCTCAGCTGCACGGACATGCGATCCGTAGAAGCGATTGACCGGATTGAAGAAAAACTGGGCAAGCCGGTCGTGACGTCAAATCAGGCGATGATGTTCTGCCTTATGCGGGCCCTGAATCTTCCGCGTCACGATGCGTTGCCAGGCCAGTTGTTCGAGTGGCTTTGATCTTCGCCCGTATTCAAGTGCTGTTGGCAGCGTCGTAGATCAGTGCGCCAAGGTCCGAGAACTTTGATCCGGCTTGGTTGAGCCCGAGAACCGCGTCCCGAATGGCGACGGCCCGTTCTGTACCCAGCGACGGGCTGGCGAATTCCATGAACTTTCCGACAACCTCGTCCTGATCCATCGGTGCTTCGGGGCCGCCGCGCGCGTGTACGTCACCCGAGTTCAGCACCTGTCCGTCGGTCAGAGTTATGCTGACATCGGCAGTGCGGCTTTGCGGGAAGCGGTCAGAGTGGCGTGCGGTTTCCGCAACCGTGATGCGCTCGACAATGCTGGCCACCAGCGGGTCGGACAGACCTGCGCCGGTGATGTGCTCAACACCGATCCGGCCATGTGCCGCCATTGTGGCGACCGCAAAAGGCAGCGAGTATTGCGCCTTGGACGTATCATCCGGCATGCCCCGGAACAGGCAGGCGCTTTCCTTGAAGGTGTTCACGTGGATGGCCGCGATATCCTGATGGCTCAGGTTGTTTTCGCGCATCAATGCGCGGGTTGCGTCAATGGCAGCGTGAGCCCAGCGGCAAATCGGATAGGGTTTCACATACTGATGTTCCATCTGCCAGAACTGGCCCAGGTCCTGCCAATGCGCGGCGGCCTCTTTCGCCTCAATGGTGATGGCAGGCGCACCGGTAAAGCCCTTTTCTGCCAGAACCGCCGAGGAAATACCCACCAAAGCCCCCCAGCCCGAGCCGTCGTGCAACATGGTCGGGTTAGCGATCTCTCGCATCATCTGACTGCGCGGACCGTGATATTCGGCGATGCCCATTGCCTGCCGCATCTGTTCAGCGCTCAGGCCGCGAAGACGGGCTGCAACCGCCACCACGCCTAGTGCGTTCCAGGCGCCCGACGTATGATAGTCGCTGACCGTATCATGCAGAGCAATCCCGGCCCGTCCGGCAACTTCATACCCAATCGTCACGGCGGCCAGCGCTTGAGGCCCCGAGAAATCGGGCACCGTTTCCGCCAGTGCCGCCAGGGCGGGAACCACGACGACCCCGATATGGCCCTTTGTCGGGTTATACCCGTCATGACCGTCCAGATTGTCTGTTTGGGTCGCGGCTGCGTAAGCGGCTCCGGCCACGCTGACCCTGCGGCCATCGAACAACATGCGTGCGCTCAGCCCCTGTTCACCGGCACCGTATAGGGCTGCCGCGCAGTCTCTTGCGATTTGCCCGGCCTTCATGGGGCCAGCGCCGATGGCGATGCCCAAAGTGTCGAGCAGCATCAGAGCCGCCGCATTGAGAGTGGAGTCCGGAATGTCCTGCGGTTGGCGCCCCAGTGTGAAATCGGCAACGGCTTGAAAGGTGTCTGTCACGGTGTCCTGCGGGCGTTTTCTTTTGACTTCCCGAAAATTCTAGCAGGGTTTACGATTGGCAGAACGAAAACTATCGGGGGCATTGGCCCTTGATTTTTTGCGACACTTTCCAATCTTTGCGGGACCAAAAAGGACCGTTCAGGCGTCGCTGACGGACAAGAAGGTGCACAGTATGCGCTTCACTTTGGTTCTGCGTCCCATCTGAGATACCGTTGCCATGATGAATCTGCCCCACCTCACCTTCCTGCGCTCGTTCGAGGCGGCAGCGCGCCATCTGAGCTTTACCAGCGCGGCGCAGGAACTGAACTGCACGCAGTCGGCGGTCAGCAACCACGTGCGCTCGCTTGAGGAATTTTTGCATCGTCCGCTTTTTGTTCGCCATGCCCGGTCATTGACCCTGACAGATGTGGGTGAGGCCTATCTGCCATCCGTGCGCCATGCCCTGAACGAAATCGACGTGGCCACGCAATCCGTCATTCTGAACACGCACAAGCGGCGGGTCGTGGTGTCCTGCCCTGTCAGCCTGGCGGAAAACTGGTTGCCGGATGTAATCCGGGGCTTCAACGCCGTGCATCCGGATATCGATCTGACGGTCCATGGCACCGTCTGGACAGATGTCGGCGCAAATGTTTCTGATATTTCTCTGACGATCAATCATGCTGAAGACGTGGCGGAAGGTGCCAGATGTCTTTGGGTTGAAAAGCTGGCCGTGGTCTGTGCTCCTGATTTTTTGGTCGATGGAAGACCCCTGACCGTCCCCGCCCAATTGCAGGATGCGTCACTGATCCACATTCTGGGTCGCCCCGCCTATTGGGAGCGTATTGCGCAGCATTTCGGATTATCGGATCTGAACCAAAAGGACGGCTTGCGCACCAATATTTCGAACCTGGCAATGGAGATGGCGGTCAAGTCTCTGGGGTGCATAGCACTACCCCGTTCGCTTGCGCGACCCTATGTCGACAGGGGATTTTTGGTTGAACCCTTTAGCTTTGAGCTGGAAAGCCCATGGGCTTATTTCATACAGCTCAAAGAAAAATCGGCCTCGCCTCCGGTCAGGCTATTTCAGGACTGGCTTTTGAAGGCTGCCGCTGAATTGAATACCTGACCGGAACAAGCTGCACTGTTTGTTATGCGCCGACTTCTTCCACAACCGGGGCCGTGTCGCGTAGGCGGTGCCCTGCGGGGTCAAAGGGCGGCTCAGCCAGGATTTTGGCCTTGTGCGGTTTCCCAAGAATGAAGACATCGACCGTATCGCCGGGCTTGGCGACAGCGGGGTTGGCATAGCCGATGGCAAGGGATTTGCCGACTGAATAGCCGTAAGCGCCCGAGGTCACGCGACCGACTGGCGTGCCGTCCGGGGTAAAGATCGGCTCGCCGCCTGTCGCATCGGCATCGGTTACGTCGACCTCGAAGATCGACAGAATTTCGCGGGCGGCGTTATCCTTGATGGCCAGATAGGCGTCCTTGTGCAGGAAATCCTTGTCCAGCTTGATCAGGCCCGCCAGCCCGACCTCCTGCGGCCAATATTCCTGTGAATACTCGCGACCCCACGAGCCATAGCCCTTCTCGATCCGCAACGACCCAAGCGCACGGCCGCCCACCGGGCCGCCATTGCAATCCTTCGCCGCCTCAAGCAGCGCAGAGTAGAGCCTGATCTGGTCCTCTTCGGCGCAGTGCAACTCCCACCCCAGGTCACCGGTAAAGCTGACACGGATCGCGAGGCAGGACACGCCTGCCACCTCGATCGTGGCCGATCGCATGAAACGGAAGGACTCGTTCGACAGGTCCGCATTGGTCAACCGCTGCAGAAGGTCACGCGATTTGGGCCCTGCGACGTTGAAACCCGCGATCCGGTCTGTCGCCACCTCGAACGTGGTGCTCTCGGGCAGGTCGATCATGTTGAAGAAGCGCTGATGATAGCGTTCAGCCATGCCCGAGCCGATCATCATGTATTCGTCGTCAGCCACCTTGGTGATGGTAAAGTCTCCGGCCACACCGCCACGCACCGAGATCAGTGGTGTCAGGCAGGACCGGCCAACCTGGGTCGGCACCCGGTTGGCGACCAGCTTGTCCAGCCACGCATGGGCGCCTGGTCCCTTGATCACGTAGTTTGCAAAGTTCGAGATGTCGATGACCCCAACGCTCTCGCGCAGCATCTTCACCTCGCGGCCCACCGGTTCCCACCAGTTCTGTCGTGTGAAACCGTTGGCTTCGACCGCCCCGGGCTGATCTGCAAACCAAAGCGGGTGTTCCCAGCCGCAGTTCAGGCCAAAGACACAACCCATGTCCTTTTGCATCTCATAGGCCGGGCGCACGCGGGCCGGTCGCCCGGCACTGCGTTCCTCGTTCGGGAAATGGATGGCGAAGCGGTGGGTATATTGGTCCTCGACCCGCGCCTTGGTGAATTTCTTGTCCGCCCAGTCGCCGAACCGGGCCAGATCCCAGGCAAACATGTCGTATTGCGGCTCTCCCTCGATCATCCACTGAGCCGCAAGCAAGCCCAGACCGCCCGATTGCGAGAAGCCGGGGATAATGCCGGTGCAGCAGAAATAGTTCCGCAGCTCCGGGACCGGCCCCCAGATCGCGTTGCTGTCCGGGGACCAGATCATCGGTCCATTGATCACCCGCTTGACCCCGGCCGTGGCGGCCACCGGCACACGCTCGGTGGCGCGGATCACATTCTCCATGATCCGGTCCAGGTCATCGGGGAACAGGTCATGGGCAAAGTCCAGCGGCGTACCGTTTTCTGCCCAGAACTTCATGTCTTTTTCATAGGCTCCGATCAGCAGGCCGTTGCCTTCCTGGCGGAAGTAGTATTCGCCATCCCGGTCGGCGATCGAGGGCAGACGCCGGCCCAGGCTCGCGACCTCGCTAATCGCCTCGGTCACGAAATACTGGTGTTCGGTCGGCTGCAATGGCAGCTCGATCCCCGCCAACGCCGCGACTTCGCGTCCCCAGAGGCCCCCGGCATTGACCACCCATTGAGTATGGATGTCGCCTTTTTCGGTGCGCACGATCCACGAACCGTCGGGCTGTTGTTCCGTCCCGATGACCGGGCAAAACCGCTCGATCGATGCGCCCATTGCGCGGGCCCCTGCGGCATAGGCGTGGGTCACACCCGAAGGGTCAACATTGCCGCCGTCGGGTTCGTACATGATGCAACGGATGTCATCGAACTGCGCCAGTGGGTGCAACTCCTTGGCCTGCTCGCGGCTGATTTCGTGAAAGTTCAGCCCGTAGAACCGCGCTTTGGCCTCCTGCAGACGCAACTGGTGTTCACGGTTCTCGGTCTGCGCCAGATACAGCGAGCCCGGTTGGAACACGCCGCAACCCTGTCCAGTTTCCTTTTCCAGCTCTTTATACAGGTTCATTGTATAATGCTGGATGCGGGTGACGTTGTTGTTATCGTGCAGCCCGTGAATATTTGCCGCCGCATGCCAGGTCGATCCGCTGGTCAGTTCGTCCCGTTCCAGCAGGACAACGTCCCTCCAGCCCAGCTTGGCCAGGTGATACAGGATAGAGCAACCAACAAGGCCGCCTCCGATCACTACAGCCTGCGCGTGCGTCTTCATCGGTGTTCCTTCTCGAAATCAAAGACGTCAGATATTCTGAGTCATCATGGTTTTGGTCATCCGACCATTTCTCGTTCGTCGGATAACGGCACGATTCGTGACAAAACTAAACGATCACCTGTTGCTCGACCTGCAAAATATTGTGGGGCAAAGCCCCGGAGATTTTCCATGCATACTGATTGAGAATGAACATGCGGGACCAAAGCTATTGGATCATCACAAATTCGATGGGTTGAGGTGTCAAAAAGAAAATGCCCGGCAGATTCAGCAATTGGTATCAATAGGTTCGACATGTCCTGCGTAGGCCGTCATAGTGGCTTTCAAGAGGCAGTCGCTTTGACTCGCCAGTCATCCAGGGGGTTGCAATGACTTTGGTCAGAGGTTTTTTGCCGATCTTCGACACGGCGCATTTTATGCCCCGCGACAACGTTCTAAGATGCCGGACGCTGCAGACGGGATCGTCTGCGTACCGCAATAAGCAAAGGCTTGAACTGTGAACCCGGATTTCAGGATGTCTGCGTCCCCCAGACACGAGTTGCGCAATACCCGCAATCAGGGAACGACGTTCCTGGCACTCGCGTTTCTGTTCAGTGTTTTTGTCAATCTGCTGATGCTGACCGGGCCATTGTTCATGTTGCAGGTCTATGACCGGGTTTTGGGATCGCGCGCGGTCGAGACGCTGACGGCTCTGTTCCTGCTGGTTGCACTGCTTTATGTCCTGATGGCCATGCTGGATTATGCACGCGGCAGGATTGTCGCCCGGTTTGGGGCCCGGTTCCAATCCGCTTTGGACGAACGGGTGTTCGACGCCACGTTGCGGCGATCGCTTGATCCGAAAACAAGATCCGCACCGGCGACAGCGTTGCGGGATCTCGAAATCATCCAGAAACTCTGCGCGTCCCCCATTCTTCTGGCGGTGATGGACATCCCCTGGACGCCGGTGTTTCTGGCCGCGATCTTCCTGTTTCACCCCTTGCTTGGATGGCTGGCCGTTGGTGGCGGTTCGCTGCTGATATTCATTGCTCTGCTCAACCAGGTTCTGACCCGGAACAAAGTAGCGGAAGCACAGCGGGCATCGGCGCAGGCGAACTCGTTTTCCGAACATGCCAGGCAAGCCGCGGAAGTAGTCCGATCGCAAGGAATGCAGAGGGCTGTGACCCAGCGGTGGTTGCGGCAACGGTCGAGTGCATTGTCACAGACCATTTCCGCCAGCGACTGGACTGGAAGCTTTACTTCGCTGACCAAATCGCTGCGGCTGTTTTTGCAATCCGCGATGCTGGCGCTTGGGGCCTGGCTGGTGCTGCGCAATGAATTGTCGCCCGGTGCGATGATTGCTGGCTCGATCCTTTTGGGCCGGGCATTGGCGCCCGTGGAACAGGCGGTGGGCCAATGGGGGATGATCCAGCAGGCGCGGACGGCCTGGGTTTCGTTGAACCGATTTCTGGATACCACCCCGCCTGAGATGCCGCGCACCAAGTTGCCGGTGCCAAAAGCGAAATTGGAGGCCAAGCGCCTGACCGTCATTCCGCCGGGTGCCGATACACCGACACTGCGCAATGTCACGCTGCGCCTGGAACCGGGCAAGGCGTTGGGAGTTATCGGCAAAAGCGGGTCGGGTAAAACGACACTTGCCAAGGCCCTGCTGGGGTTGTGGCAACCGGCCGGCGGCGAAATAAGGTTGGGCGGTGCGACGCTGGATCAGTATGATCCGGACGATCTGGGGCAGCATATCGGCTATCTGCCGCAACAGGTTACCCTGTTCAACGGAACAGTGGCCGAGAACATCGCCCGGATGTCCGAAAACCCCGATCCCGAGGCAGTCGTTGATGCTGCGAAGAAAGCCAATGCGCATGACCTGATCCTGACACTGGAAAAAGGGTACGACACCTTTCTGGAAGGCAATGACAGCCAGCTTTCAGGTGGCCAAAAACAACGCATTGCCTTGGCACGCGCCCTATATGGGGACCCGGTCCTGTTGATTCTGGACGAACCGAACTCGGCCTTGGACGCAGACGGAACCGAGGCTTTGAATGCCGCCGTTCGTGGCCTGAAGGCCGAAGGTAAGGGGGCGATCATCATGACACATCGTCCGCAGGCAATCTCGGAATGCGATGATCTGGCCGTGGTCGAACGCGGTCAAGTTGTGAAGTTCGGCAGTCGGGACGAGATTTTGAGCGCGGCTGTGCAAAACGCCGAAGCCATCAAACGAAAATTCAATCAGGTAGGCAGCTGATGGCGGCGAATCTTGAACAACATCCACGTCCGGCGTGGCGCATTACGGTTCCGGCGCTTGTCGGTTTCTCTGCCTTGACCATCCTGGTCGGCGGACTGGGGCTCTGGTCGGTGCAGACAGAACTGGCGGGGGCAATCGTCTCGCAAGGGGTGATCGAAGTTCAAAGCAACCGCCAGGTCGTCGAACACCCCGACGGTGGTGTGGTCGGCGAGATCTTTGTGCGGGATGGCGATGTCGTCGCCGAGGGCGATTTACTCCTGCGGCTGGATGATACGTTTTTGTCCTCGGAAAAAAGCATTGTCGAATCTCAGCTTTTCGAACTTCTGGCGCGGAAATCGCGGCTGGAGGCGGAACGCGACGGAAGCAACGCAGACGGTTTGGCATCCAGTCTAAGCGCCCTTCAGCAACAGGAAAAAATCGATTCAGATCTGATTGATGGCCAGCAGCGGCTTTTTGAGGCGCGGATCGATACGATGGCCCAGCAGAAAGAGCAACTGGGCAAACAAATCACCCAGATCGAAAGTGAGATCGAAGGCACACAGGCCCAGTTGGTGTCGCTGCGCACTCAGGTCGATCTGATCCAGAATGAGTTGGAAGATCAGGAAAACCTGCTCAAGCGCGGTTTGACGCAGGCCAGCCGGGTGTCGGCCCTTCAACGTGAAAATGCCAGCCTGACCGGTGAAATTGGTCGTCTTGAAGCATCGGTGGCCCGTCTGAAAGGCCAGATTGCAGCAACGGAAATTCAGATCGTCGAGCTCACCGCCACACGGCGGGAGGAGGCGATCACCGCGTTACGTGAAGTGCAGGCTCAGGTGTCTGAACTGTCGGAGCGCAGGCTGGCCTTGACCGAGCGTTTGTCGCGTCTGGACATCCGTTCGCCGGTCTCGGGGTCAGTCTATGACAGTCAGGTTTTTGCGCTGCAATCGGTGATTCAGCCCGGTGAGCCGATGATGTATGTCGTGCCGCAGAACACACCGCTGCTGGTTGCCGCGCGTGTGGATGCGCTACATGTTGATCAATTGTATGTCGGACAAGAGGTCGCCCTGCGCTTCCCGGCGTTCAATCAGCGTGAGACACCTGAGATCAATGGTCATGTGATAAATGTATCTGCCGACACCTTCATGGACGAGAGTACTGGATTTACATTCTACCGGACTGAAGTTGCCCCAGACGACGGCGAAGTTGAACGACTGAACGGGCAAGCTCTGCTTCCCGGTATGCCGGTTGAGGCGATGATCAAGACGGATGAACGTACACCGCTGTCCTATCTGATCAAGCCGATGGCCGATTATTTCAATCGCGCGTTCCGCGAGTAACCAGGCGCATCATCGCGCCGGGTTTCAGGCCGCTTCCAGATTTCCGAGCAGGATCGAGGTCATGTCGCCCGAAAACTGTCCATCCACGGCGACAGCGTTTGTGCCCGTTGCATAGTTTACGTTGGTCGGGGTAATCCCGGAAAGATCCGCAGCGGAGTCCAGAAACACCCATTCAGCAGGATGTGTGGTCGGTAGACCAACAGCGACCTTCAATACCGCCAGCGCATCCAGAGCGTTTACCGTTCCGTCCTGTGTTATGTCGGCCGCGATCAGGTTTTTAGGCGTGGCGGGCCCCCAGGTCGGATCAAGCCCCACGGATATCCGCAGGACCTGCAGTGCATCCAGTGCGGTTATCTGGTCGCTGGCGGTCGAATAGCTTTTTACAACATCGAATTGACCAGGGAACGTGCCGGACGGCAGGCCCAGATCAAATTGCCCGTTCTCATCGGCAAAAACACTGATCGTGCCACCGCCGTTTAGAGTAAACCTGATTTCTGCGTCCGCCAGCGCAGGATTGGCCGTCTGTGTGTCGACTGTGATGTCCCCCAGCACGCCACCCGAGCCTTCAGGCACGAGCCCGCCGAAATTGCCGAAATTGACCGGGATATGGTCAGGCCCGCCAAACCCCGCTCCAAAGATGTCGGCGCTGGTCAACGGGCCACCAGTTGCGGAGTGAACCAGAATGGTTTCATTGATGTAGTCAATCTGCGCGCCTTGCGCTGTCGCGGTGAAAGTCAGTTGCGATGGGGTTCGCATCAGCGGGTAGTCGAACAGATCCAGCCGGTCCAGACCCGGCTGGAAGTCAGTAATCGTGGTCGTGTCGCTGCCGTAGTTCATGACAAAGATATCGGCGCCGGAACCTCCGGTCATCGTTGTGGCGCCTGTGCCAGCGATCAGAATGTCGTCTCCCGCCCCACCCAGAAGGGTCTAGTTCAGGATGCTGCCGGTCAGCATATCGCCCAGAGCTGTTCCGTTGACGGTGCCCAGCCCTTCGTCGACCACCCCCAGATCGGCGATCGAAACAGTCAATTGCGTCAGGCCGGATTCCTGTTGCGAGGCAGCAAGGATCTGTAACTCGTCCCCGACCTGGGCAACGCTGATCGTTTCGACGTTCTGCAAACCGCTTGCCAGAGTATCTGCGAAACTATCCAGATAGATCAGCTGGCCGTCGGGTGTCAGGGTAAACAGGGTAAGCCCGTCATCGCCACCTCCGGCCACAACAAAGGCCCGCCCGTTTGCTTCGACGACTGCCAGATCCTGAACCGTTTCAAACCGCGTGTTCAAGGAATCAAGAACATAGTCCGTCGGTGTCAAACGTCCGTCACCGCCCAACTTCATGACGCTGAGAGAGTTGCTGCCCGAACCCGCCACCAACACCCAGGATAGTCCGTACGCCTGCACCACTTCGATAGCTGTCGGAGTGGCAATGCCCAGTGTCGACAGAGAGGCGCTGTTATCCACCGTGGTCAGGATTCCGGTCGTATCGTCTATTTCGTAGGTGGAGATCACATTGCTGGCCGCATCCGCAGTGATCACGAAATGTCCGGATCCGGATTTCAGGCTTTGCATCGAATCGGCCTGTCCGGGGGTGATGCCTGCCAATGACAGCGATCCGTCCGTGCTCACATGATAGGTCGCAATACTGCCGCTGTCCTCGTGGGCAATTGCCAGAAATTCAACTGGCCCGACAGGGTGCCTGTTTCCCGCAAGGTTCCGATGGAGCCGTCAGCCAGCAGATCGTATCCAACCAGACCCTTTGCGGAATCGACGTCCAGAATCAGCCGGTCCTGCCCCCCAAGTGTCACCGGCATCCCGCTGCGCCCGACCTGAAACGTTATCGAGCCGCTGAAATATTGCGTGTCCTGAAGTTGAGGAATCGCGCCGTTTGCCAATGTCCAGACAGCAATACCGCCGCCGGGTCCAGTCACGCTGTACAGATACGTGGTCCCGTTAAACATTTTTAAAGCCGTATCGCCGATACCTGAATCGAGCGCCGTGCTCGCCGTTTCTACCACGCCTTGGAAATTGAACTTCATATCTGATCACCCCACGCCGATGCCGGCTTTGACAACAGGGTGCTCTGACGCAAAGACCAAAACCAAAGCGCAATTGTGGTGAAAACGAGGAGTTCGGATTCAGATTAACTCAAATTTTCGGGTCCGACCACGTGAGTCATCAAAAGGAAAGACAGATGAACGGAACCTGGCCCAGGCCAAACGTCTTCCCGACGTAAGCGGCAACTGCTTGTGAGGACAAGATGACGAAGAATTCTGAACTCAACACTCCTGACACGGATCGCAAGAAGCATATTCGCCAATGGATCGATGCGAGGTTGCGCAAATGGGCAGGCCGGGGCGCCGCAGGGGGGCTCGGATCCGTGCTTATGGCGTTACCGGCATTGGGACAGGCCACCGTGGAAGAGCTTTATGCCTTTCAATTTGCGGAGACCATTCCGGGAGTGAAGTCGGCAAAGCTGTTGAAAAACGGCGATGTTTTGCTGAAACTCAACGATGGTCGTACCCTGATCGTGGCTGCCGAAAACGTTCAGGTTCTGGACAGCGGCGCAATCATGATCGCCGAGGAAGCCGTTGCCGAAATCGCTCAGTTCAGCCTTACGGCAGAGGCCGGTGGCGCAGCCGCAGGTGGAATGGGCAGCGCTGGCGCAATATTGGGCGGGATAGGTCTGGCTGGCGCCGCTGCTGCGGGCGCAGGTGGCGGTGGTGGCGGCGGAGATGACAGCCCCGCAGTCGTGCCCACCCCGACCCCCAGTCCGACACCCAGCTACCCGACCCTCAACCTTGCGGGAGCCCAATCGACGACACTCAGCAGCTTCGGCACCGGAGTTTTGGCCTCGGCAGACGCGGACACTATTGAAGTGACCATCGGTTCGATCACGAAAACCATTGCACCGAATGCAGACGGAAGCTGGGTTATCTCGCTGACCGAAGCCGAAGCGACCAGTCTGCCGCAAGGGGTAAATTCAGTCACTATTCGAAGCCTCGATGCGTCTGGCGCCGAGTTGTCAACTGAATCGGTTCAGTTCGAAATTGACACCATACCACCGACCCTTGCCATAACCGGGGTATCTGACGGGGCCGTGATGAACGCCATTGAACAGGCGACCGATCTGATCCTGAGCGGAACCACAGACGCTGAAAACGGCCAGCTTGTAACTGTTTCGTTCAACGGGCAGTCGTATACCGGCATCGTCGCCAACGGGGCGTGGAGCGTAACGGTCCCCGCCTCTGATCTGGCCGCGCTGCAGGATGGTGCGACAATCATAATACAGGCGGACGTGACCGACCAGGCAGGCAATCCGGCTGTTCCGGCCGCGGACAGTATCGACACGGATTTCACTGCTCCGACCATCACACTTGACCCGGTTTCGGGCGGTTCGATCGAACTGGTCGATCTGAACAGCGATCTGGCTCTGACCGGCACGACAACGGCAGCCGATGGCCAGAGTGTTTTGGTGACGTTCAACGGCCAAGTTTACACGGGCACAACATCTGGCGGCAGTTGGAGCGTTACCGTCCCCAGCGCCGATCTTGGGGGGCTGACTACCGGCACCCCGGTTTCGGTCAGTGCCACGGTCAGCGACACCTCGGGTAATTTCGCCACTCCGGCAACGGCAACCCTGCCCGTGGATCTCAGCGGGCCTTCCATTTCAATCTCCCCACTGCCCACCGGTTCCGTTCTGAACGCGGTCGAGGCCGGGTCGGATCTGACTGTCAGCGGTACAACGGGAAATGTTCCGGATGGACAGCAGGTAACGGTTAACCTGGGCGGTCAAACCTATCTGGGCGCTGTATCAGGAGATACATGGACAATTACGGTTCCCACGGTAGATTTGCAGGCGCTTGCGGACGGTTCGGGATTTACCATCACCGCTGACGTTTCCGACAATCACGGATTGGACGCGCCACAGGCCAGCAGCTCGGTCTCGACGGATTTCACCGCCCCAACGCTCAGCATCGACAGTTTTTCTTCTGGTGCCGTTCTGAATGCCTCGGAGCAAGCTACGGATCTGACCATAACTGGTGCGACGGATGCCGAAGACCGGCAAATGGTGACCGTTTCGATGAACGGGCAGACGTAGTCCGGCCAGGTCCAGAGTGGCAGTTGGAGTGTGACTGTACCGTCCTCAGATCTTTCGTTGTTGTCCGACAATGGTACTGTGACGGTTACCGCTGACATCTCGGACGCCGCAGGTAACCCCTCCGTTCAAGCGACGAGCAGCTTTGACACGGACTTTACGGCACCTTCAATCACGATCTCCGCCCTGTCAGACGGCGCGATCATGAATGCCGCCGAACAGAGCACGGATCTAACCGTGTCGGGCACATCAGATGCGCCGGACGGAACAACGGTCACAGTTCAGATCGCACGTGCTGACGGAACCGTTGATGTGAGCGGAACAGCGACTGTAACAGGTGGAGGGTGGAACTATACCGCCGCAAGCTTGGATTTAGCCGGGTTGCAGGACAATGAAAGCTACAGTGTCACCGCTTCGGTTGCGGATGCGGCAGGAAACAGCAGCTCCGCTTCAGACGGCTTCACAACGGACTTTAGCGCACCGTCAATCACGCTTGATCCGGTTCCGACCGGTGCAGTTCTGGATGTGATTGAAAGAAACAGCGATCTAGCAGTGTCGGGAACTACCACAGCTGAGGATGGCCAGACGGTTTCGGTAACGCTCGGCGGGCAGACCTTTACGGCCGTTGTTTCCTCGGGAACTTGGTCCGCTACCGTTCTTTCGGGCGATCTGGCGGCATTGGCGGATGGGACCGCCTTTACGCTGACGGCTATGGTGGATGATGCGGCTGGCAACAGTGCGCCCGCTGCAACGACAACGCTCACGACCGATTTCCGCCCGGTGTTGACCCTGAATGACGTCGGGACAAACGGTGCCGTTTCTCTCAGTGACGCGCAAAACTCGCGCCTGACCATAAGCGGTTCCTCGCACGGTCTAGCTGTCGAAAGCAGTCCTCATCTGGCAAAAAGCGATGCCAGGTTTGCGGCCGCAAATGCCGGTCAGGATGCCGCGAAGGGCGCGTTTCTGCCCCAGGTCTTCTTGGGTCTGAACGCGCGCTCCGAACGAGTTGTTTCGGATGCCGCTGATTTTTCACCGTATCTGCGTGTTTCGCAACTGGTATATGATGGTGGTGCGGCGGCGGGGGATTTGGCTGCGGCACGCGCCCGGATTTTTGAAAGTCAGGGGGACCGTCTGCAAACGGCCTCGGCAACGGCGCTGGCCGCGATTGAAACATATGTGACAGTTTTGGACCGCCGGAAGATTCAAGACCTGACCGCCAGGAATGTCGAGGTACACCAACAGCTTGTCCAGCAGATTTCGCAACGGGCGGCCAGCGGCGCAGGATCGAAGGGGGATGTTCTGACCGCGCGTTCCCGCATGGCTGACGCACAAACACGCTTTGCGGATGCAAAAACGCGCACGGCGCGCGCCGAGGCGCGATTTGTTGAAATCTACGGAACAGCGCCCGGAGTGTTGGCCCCGGCCATCCCCGCTCCGCTGCTGTCACGGAGTGACGCACAGATCGTGGAGGCAAGCCCTCAGATCCGCCGCGCAGATGCTGCTGTTGTGGCCGCGAAGGCAGAACTTTCTGCCGCTCTGGCCTGTCGCCAACCGGATGAAAGACTGGCCGCTTTTGCCAACAGGGACGATAGCCGAGATGCGAATTACGGTGTCGATCTGGCAGTTAACTACGAAATCGACAGTACGGGGACGCGCCGGGCGGCGATTGCGGTTGCGGAAGCGCAGGTCCGAGATGTCGAGTTTTCCCGGGAAAGCCTGAGCCGCGAAAAATCCCGGGAATTGGGGTTCATTCGTTCGGATCATAAAGCTGGCGCCGAACGCCTGCAGGCAGCGCGCCAGGCCGCCCAGGCAAACGCCGACAGCATCAAGGCAGCACAAGCACAGTTTTTAATCGGGCGACGCACTCTGATCGAGATTCTGGATGCACAAAGGGATTATGTGAACGCGCAAGAACGACTGATCCTGGCAGAGCAGAACTACTTTCTGACAAATTATGCGGCGCTCAGCCTAACCGGGGATATTCTTGATCTTCTTGGTGTCACTCTGAACAACAGGATTGGGCAACCATGATGCAGGCGCAATCGGTTACACGCCCCCACTCTTTGACGGCAATGGAGGTCTGCCTCCTGCACGTCGCCGCGCATCTCGACCGCCCACTGACATTGGCAGCGGTCCAGGCGACACAATCCAGCGAAGGTGAACTGACAATCCGGGATGTCATTACAGCCCTGAACAGAGCGGACATGCAGGCCGCGTATGGCAAACGGAAACTGGCTGCTTTCAACAATCATCTGGTACCGGCGATCCTTCTCTTGGAAAATGAGCGTGCAGTGGTCTTGCACGGGCGAGCATCCAACGGCGATTTACTGATCTTTGATCCGGAACTGGGCCGCGAAATCGGAGAGATACCAGAAGCCAGCCTTTCTGAAACATACACCGGATATGCAATTCTGGTGCGCGGTATCCATCAGGAGGAAATTGGTTCGATCAGCAACGATTGGAAAGGTCATTGGTTCTGGTCCGCCCTTGCCGCCAACCGCTGGTCATATATTCAGGTGGCGCTGGCAGCCGCCCTTGCCAATCTGCTTGGGCTGTCGACATCCGTGTTCATCATGGTCGTTTACGACCGGGTTCTGCCCAACGAGGCGACGGAGTCCCTGATCGCCTTGACCGCAGGCGTTTGCCTAGCTCTGATTTTCGACTTTGTGCTCAAACTGCTACGAGCCGGGTTTATTGATGCAGCGGGAAAGCAGGCTGATCTGTTCATGGGGCGGCGTGTATTTGACCACTTGCTGAACATTCGTATGAATTCCCGGACCGGGTCATCTGGCGCCATGGCCAGCACCGTCCGGGAATTCGAAACACTCCGCGAGTTCTTTACATCGGCAACGCTGGTCGCGGTGGTGGATCTGCCATTCATTGGGCTGTTTGTTTTCGTCATTTATTTGGTCGGTGGCCCGCTGGCCCTGATCCCCGCACTTGCTGTGCCTGTCGTTCTGGTGACCGGGTTGATCGTTCAGCCTGTTTTGTCCCGTCTTGCGGAAAACAGTTTTGCTGATGGGCAATCCAAACAATCGGTTCTGGTCGAAGTTCTTTCCGGCCTTGAAACCATAAAGACAACCGGAGCGGCGCGGCAAATGCGGTCCCGTTGGGAACAGGCGATGGATCGTCAATCCGCGCACGGCATGCGCAGTCGTGCCGTCACGCAATTTGCGCTGAATTTGACCGGGTTTACCCAACAAGCCGCTCAGGTGTTGATAGTCTTCTACGGCGTTTTTCTGATCGCGGACGGTGAAGCGAGCATGGGGGCACTGGTTGCTTCGGTAATGCTGACAGGACGTGCGCTGGCTCCTCTGGGGCAGTTGGCGCAAACCCTGACGCGGATCAATCAGGCGCGCAGCGCATATCGCAATCTCGATTCTCTGATGCAGGCGGAAAGTGAGCGACCGCAAGGACGAAGCTGGATCAGTCGCAAAGGTTTCGAAGGTCGCATTTCCTTCAACAACGTGCATTTTGCCTATCCTGACCAGACAAACGACTCTTTGGACGGCATTTCTTTTTCGGTTGCTCCGGGCGAAAAAGTAGCAATCCTTGGCCCGATCGGTTCGGGCAAGAGTACAATTGCGCGTCTTTTGCTGGGGTTATACGAACCCAAGACTGGTTCGGTTTCGTTGGATGGAGCGGATATTCGACAAATTGACCCCGGTGATCTGCGCCGAAACATTGGGTCTGTTCTGCAGGATGTTTGGTTGTTTTCCGGTACCGTTCGCGAAAATATCGCCAGTGGGTCGATCCGCCCCAACGATGAAGATCTGCTGAAGGCCGGACGGGTTGCGGGTGTCGAAGATTTTGTGGCGCGTCATCCCGGCGGCTACGATTTGAAACTGGCTGAACGCGGCGAAGGTTTGTCCGGCGGGCAACGGCAGGCGATTGCGCTGGCAAGGGCCTTGGTCGGTCGCCCGCCGGTCCTGCTGTTGGACGAGCCAACCAGCGCCATGGATATCCGGACGGAAGCAGAAGTCATCAAGCGACTGAAGCAGGCAACTTGTGACAGCACAGTCGTTGTCATTACACATCGCACAAGCTTGCTGGACCTGGTTGACAGGGTGATCGTCCTCGAAAGCGGCAAGATTGTGGCTGATGGCTCAAAAGATCTGCTGACTCAATATGCAAACCGCAAGGGGAGGCATCTGAATGTCGCGGCATCCTGATCTTGCGAAACTGGCCCGTGAGATGCAGGGGCGTTCCCCGCTGCGGGGGTCTGCCTTGTTGCTTCTAATTTTGTCCTTTTTTGTTGCGGCAGGTTTCTGGGCGCATATGACCGAGCTTGACGATGTAACCCGCGTGGACGGTCGCATTGTCCCATCGGGCGATTTACAGGTGATCGAAGCTACTGAACCGGGTGTTCTGCGGTCCCTGAATGTTCAGGAAGGTCAGCTAGTAGACAAGGGAACCCTTCTGATGGAGTTCGATACCACTCAAATAGCCAGCCAATTGGGTCAGGAACAGCAGCGTGCCTTTGGTTTGATGGCGCGGACGCAGCGGCTGCAGGCGGAAATCGACGGCACCGAATTAGAGTTCAAGCCTGTGTTGTTGAAAGACGCGCCAGCGGTCATTCAATCTGAAACGGCGCTGTTTCAGGGGCGACAGTCTGAGTTGCAGGCGGAGATCGCCATCCTTGAACGCCAACGCCAGCAACGCCGTCGCGAGTACGAAGAAGGACTGGTGGATCAGTTTACGGCCGAGGAAACGCTCAAGGTGCTGGCCGAGGAACGGTTGATTATGGAACCATTGGTCGAGCAACAGATGGAGCCGGCGACGACGCTGCTTTCCTTGCGTCGCAGTGAGGCGGAATGGAACGGGCGCAAGGTCAGGGCCGAAGCGGTGACCAACAGGTTGAAATCCGGTCTCGACGAAATTGATGATCGCATCCGGGCGACACGCAGTCGGTTTCGCAGCAGTGCCCTTACCGATCTGGCGCTTGCGACAGCAGAGCTTGCCGCGCTGCAACCTGCCTTGCCTGCGTTGCGTGACCGCGCGGCACGGGCGCAGATCCGAGCCCCAGTGCGTGGTATTGTCAACCGGATACACCGGTCAACGGTTGGCGGGTTGGCCCGAAGCGGCGAAGAGTTGATCGAAATTGTCCCGCTGGACGACTCCTTGCTGGTCGAGGCCTATGTCCGCCCTGAAGACATTGCTTTTTTGCACGCCGGACAAAAAGTGAAAGTCAAGATAACGGCCTATGACTTTGCCCGCTACGGCGGACTGGACGGCGAAATCTTCCGCATCGGTGCGGATACAATCAATCGATCCGACCGAAACGACGAAGAGGTATTTGTGGTCGAGATTCGAACCGGTGGCACAATGCTGGACGGCAACGGTGCAGAAATAGAGATCATCCCCGGCATGGTTGCCGAAGTGGATATTCTCGCCGGTCGAAAGTCAGTCCTCGACTATCTCGTCCAGCCTGTGGTCAAAATCAAGGACAGGGCATTGCGGGAATAGCACCTACCGGCGCTTCCCGTTATTAGCCGCGCCGGATAACGCATGCTATAACCCGAACCCTAACTCCAAATCCCGGAGGCTTGACCTAAGTGGATCAGGAGGCAGGCTGCTTGAACTGCTGGTCAAACAAACGCCGGAATGCCCCGTTACGCTGCATTAGGTTGTCGAGATTACCCTGTTCGATCACCTCTCCGTCCTGAACAACCATAATCTTGTCGGCCTCCAAAACAGTCGACAGACGATGGGCGATCACGATCGTGGTGACATTTTTGGTCAGTTTGTCGAGCGCTTCTTTCACATAAGTTTCTGATTCCGCATCCAATGCGCTGGTTGCCTCGTCAAGCAACAGAATTTCTGCCTGGCGCAGGATTGCACGCGCAATTGCCAGTCTTTGCTTCTGCCCACCGGACAGAAATGCGCCATTTTCGCCAACCTGCGTGTCATATCCGTTTGCCAATTCGGTAATAAAGTCGTGGGCATGTGCCGCTCGGGCGGCTTCCATGACTTCTTCAACCGTTGCGTCGGGACGCGCGTATCGAAGGTTGTCCATTACGCTGGCCGAAAACAGGAACGTGTCTTGCCCGACGTAAGAGATTTTGCGCCGCAACGAAGCGAAGCTCACGTCCATGACATCTTGTCCGTCGATTTCGATGCGCCCCTGATCCGGATCATAAAAACGCATGATCAGGCCAAAGATGGTGGACTTGCCACCGCCAGACTGCCCAACCAGCGCAGTGGTTTTTCCCGCTTCAAAAGTCAGGTCCATATTCTTGAGAATAGGCAAGGAGCCCTGATAGCCAAAAGTGACGTCATGCAACCGAACCTCGCCGGGCCCCGGACGCAGCTGCACGGGTTCGATGCTTTCGCGCATCGGATCTTCCTGGTCCAACAACTCGAACATCATGCCGATTGGCACCAATGTCGTCTCGATGACCACGCGCATCTTGGAAAGTCGTTTGGCCGGTTCATAAGCCATCAGCAAAGCGGTGATGAAAGACATCAGTTGCCCCGGTGTGGTCGGCTCACTTCCTGCGATACCAATCGTGCTGATGATCAGAATGGCCGCGATCGCTATACCTGCCAGAAATTCCATCAATGGGCTGGCGATTGATTGCAGCCGCGAAATGGAGTTGGCGCGGTTTTCGACGGCCCTGATCGCGCGGTTCATGCGATCGGCCATGTGGTCTTCCAGCGCAAAAACCTTGATGATCTTGATGCCCCCCGAGGTTTCCTGAAGGACTTTCATGATCTCTGCCAGAGATTTCATTTCAGAACGCATGATCGAACGCACGCTCTTGAGCAGAACTCTGACGCCCAGCAGGGCGATTGGTCCGACAACGAAGAACAGCACGGACAACACCGGTTGTTGATAGACCATCACAAATACCAGACCAACAAGGGTCAGCGCATCGCGAACAAAACTCGTGACCACGACATCAACCAGGCGCCTTGCAGCCAGAGCACCCTGTGTCACGATCATCAAAAGATCAGAGGATTCCGTGTCGGCAAAGAATCCAACACCTCGTTTCAGCAGTTTCGCATATAGCTGTTCCTGCTGAACGGCGATGATCCGGTTGCCCGCGCGGGCCAGAAAAACAGACTGAATGTAGGATGCAGCTGCTTTGGCGAAAAACAGCCCCAAAATCGCCAGCGCGACGAGATAGACCTTTGAGCGCGCTTCCGGCGTCGTCATGGCGTTGACGATGTTTTCCATCATCCAGGCGGTGCCCGCAGTTGTCCCCGCAACAACAACCATGGCGGCCATGGCGATGCCGTAAAGCCAACCCTGGCTGCGCAAACTGCTGCCAACCAATCGGCCTATGTGGCCGGATCGCCATTTTTCCCAGAAATCTCTGACCATTCTACTCTCCAGGCCCTCAATTGCCTTCGACACCTGCTGCCGACGCGATACTTCGATAGGTCGGAAACGATCTCGTCGCCTGTCTTTTCAGGAAAGACGGGTTGGTGTTAGTTAAGCGGGACGGTTGCAAGAATCCATAGCTGGCCCAAAGATAATATTGGACATCCTCCAACTATCTGAAAAAGAGATGAAATTCGAAAATCTCAAGCAGACGCAGTTGGGAAGATCGTGTGCCGAACAAATCATTGCCAATCAACTTCCCCCAAAAAAATGTACCCGGCACCGTAAATTGTTTTGATAAGGCGCGGATTTTTTGGGTCTTCGCCCAGTTTGGTGCGCAAACGCGAAATTCGCACATCCATCGCCCTGTCGAAACTCTCACCCGCGGCACCGCCTAAAGTTTCCTGCATCTGCCCACGACTGATCAACCGTTTCGGGCTTTCCAGAAACAGGCGCAGAACCTCGCCTTCGGCATGGCTCAACGGAGTTTCCGAGCCGGTTCCGTCCACAAGAACATAGCGATCGAAATATGCGGTCCAGCCATTGAAATATGCCACTTCCGACTGCGGGGACTGGGTTCTTGGTGCGCGCAATCTTGCGCGGATTCGGGCGACAACTTCGGCAGGATCGAAAGGTTTGGTGATATAGTCGTCAGCCCCAAGTTCCAGCCCGGTGACGCGATCCTGTACCTGCACCCTGCCCGAAATGATAATTACGGCGGCCCCCTGTTCCAACGCCAGTCGGTGTACCAACGCCAGCCCGTCTGTATCCGGAAGCGACAGATCAACAAGGCAAACATCCGGAGTCACCCGTTTCAGTGAGGCTTCGAATTCGCGGGCGCGTGAAAAGCTTTGTGTGCGGAACCCGGCCTCTTCCAACGCATCCGTCAATATGCGCCGTATCTCGGGCTCGTCATCAAGGATGGTCACCAATGGTTGGTTCATCAGGCGGCCTCGGTTCGGATCAGTGCAGACAATTGTGCCCGGGAGAACGGTTTACGCAACACCGGCGCCAAAGCAAGCGCTTGTCGATGCAGAGGGTCGGAATAGGGCAAGGATGTCATCAGAATACAGGGAAGGCCAGGTTTCAGCCGCTCAAGCAGATCAATCCCGGTGGCCGATCCATCAAGCCGGATATCGGACAGAACCAGCGCAATATCGTCAATATCCAAGATCAAACCGAGCGCTTCATCAACTGACGTGGCCTCGATCACAGAATAGCCGAGGTCAACAAGCAGATCGCGGAACTGGCAACGTAATTCGTCGTTATCCTCGACAAGTAGAACAAGACCGCCGCGGCCTGATGGTGCGGGCCTGTAGGGCAATCGCATGACAACGGATGCACCTGATTGCGTGTTGCGCAAATTCAGGTCTCCGCCAGCCAGTTTGACGGTATCGTAAACCATGGGAAGGCCTAACCCCGACCCGTCGCTGCCTTTGGTCGTGAAAAACGGGTTAAGAGCCTTTTCCAAAGCTTCGGGTGAAAACCCGGGTCCGGTGTCGGATACGGTGATTTCGGCCCATATTCTTCCGATCGCATGGGCGCTGATGGTGATCTGACCGGAATTGCCGCATGCGTCACGCGCGTTCAGGACAAGATTGAGCATTGCATCCTGAACCATACCCGGGTCGAGCATCAGCGCCTCGTCCGGCAATGTATTGACCACCGACAGCCCCACTCCCCGCGGCAACGATGGCGACGCAAGAATGCGAAGGTCTTCCAGCAGCCCTCGCATGTCGGTCGCCTTGGGTTGAGGTGTCCGGTTTCCCGTCATATCCGCGATCCGGTTCAGCAATTGCCCTCCACGGCGGGCTGTTTGTTGAGTGGCCGAAACAAGTTCCTGCGCCTCTTCGGGCAGGCCCATTTTGTTCAGCCGCGCCTGCATCCCCAGAATGATCGTCAGCAGGTTTGAAAAATCATGTGCCATGCCGCTGGTCATCTGCGCCGCCATTGCGCGGCGGCTCGCCTGTTGCAAGGCGACCCTGGCTTGCGTTTCTTCGGTCACGTCGACGGACATTATGTAGACGCCCCCTGCCCCGTCCGGGGTGAAAGAAACCCGTATCCGGCGAGAATCCTGATCCTCGGTAAACTCAAAAACTGAAGTTTCGCCGCCATAGGCGCGTTCCAGATAGGGTTCGACCCGTTCAAACGCTGAAGGACCTAGCGCCTCGGAGATGTGCAGACCTGCAATCTCAGACGGTCGGCCCGGCATGACGGAACTCAGGCGGCGGTTTGAATAGTCGTAGATACCGTCCTGTCTCAGATGAGCGATATGGGCCGGCATCATCTCCGTCGTCAAACGGGTGCGGGCCTCAATCTCGGTCAGTTGGCGCTTTGCCTCTTCCAGTGCCGAGTTGGTTGCGGCCAGCTTTCGGTTCGCGGCTGACAATTCCTCGGCATGGCTCAGCAACTGTCCGGACAGTTCCTCGGACCGTGCGCGCAACAGGTTCTCAGCCCGTTTTGTGCTGGTGATATCTGTATACACTGCGACCCAGCCGCCTTGTGGCAACGGTGCCCCCTCGATCGAGATAACCTGTCCGTTTGGTCGCGCCCGTTCCATGTAATGCGGTTCGAAATTCAGCGCCTGCTCGACGCGGGCCTTCACCATTTCGTCCACATTTCCGTCGTCGCCATATTCCCCTCGGCTGGCGAGGAACTGAATGGTGTCGTGAAACAGGGCGCCGGGGCGGACCAAGGTGTCGGGCAGATCGAACATTTCCTGAAAGCGGCGGTTGCTGACAACCAGCCGCAATTGGCTGTCGTAAATCGAAAGGGCCTGGCCGATCAGATTCAGACCGGCCATAGTCATTGCTTTCATATGCTGTTCGGTGGTGTCCAAGACAGTTCTCCCCACGGAACAGGCGTAACATCAGAACCCCCGCAGGTGTAGGGGGCAGAGATGCGACAAAAACAGGCCGGGCCTGCCTTGGGCTCATGGTCACGCTGCACTGCCCTAGTCTGGATAGCGCTCTTTCGATTTGGCACCCTCTGGGGTCAGAGAATAAAGGGAAAGCGTGTGGTCCGCATTGCGCATGCGGTGCCGTAGCATCTGACGCCCAAGCCGGCCCAGATCCGACGCGAATTCCGGATCGTTCGCGACATTCTCAAGCTCACCCTTGCCGGCATGGTCAAAAAGGATCGGAGGTAGATCGGCGGCGAACTCAACCAGCGTGAACCGGTCCTCCCGAAGAATGCTCAGATTCGATTCGCTGTTGCCGGTTCCCAATTGCTGCTGCCACAGAGTTGGCTTTTCAGGTTCTGAAAAATCAAGCTCACTGAACGAATACCTGCGCCAGTCGTCGGGAACATCACCCTTCAGCAGCGGCACAAGCGAGCGTCCGTCCATCGAGTTCGGAACTGATTTGCCCACCCAGTCGAGAATGGTTGGGGTGACGTCCACAGATTCCGTCGGCACATCGACAACCGAACCCGCGCGGGCTGAATTCCCCGGCATCCTGATAATCAGGGGCGTATGATAGGCGGCATCAAACACCGTCATTTTGCCCCAGGTATGCCGATCGCCCAGCATCTCGCCATGGTCGGCGGTGATCACCAGCAAAGTGTTCTCATATTGCCCGCTTTCCTTCAGGTACTGGATTACACGGCCGACGTGATGATCGACCTCGGTCGCAAGACCCAGATAGACGGAACGCAGGGTTTGAACGTTTTCCTGTGTCGGTTCAATTTCCCCCATGCCCTTTACAAAGCCGGTGGCCGTTTGGGATTGCATCGAAGGGGCAAAAAACGGGTGCAGCGCCGCTTCGGCCTGCTGGTCCGGGAACCCGGCAGGAAAAGGCAACTCGGCAGGATCGTACATGTCATTATACGGCGCAGGTGCAACAAGCGGCGGGTGCGGCCGGATATAGGTCAGATGGGCGAACCAGCTCTGTTTGTGGTACGCGGCGATACCATTCAGAAAAGCGTCCGTCAGAAAGGCCGTGTCACTGTCTTCGGCCCGGTACAACGCGGGGTCGTTCAGTTTCGGCGTGCTGCCAGTTGGTGATACGGGCTTGTAGACATCCCAGTAATCGTCGAATGAATAGCCCTTTTGCATCAGATGAGATTGCCAGGGAAAAGATTCCTCGAGCCGCATTTCGACCACCTCGTGAAACCCCTGCATCGGGTACTCATAAGACTTGAGCGACGGGTCGTTGGGATCAAACACGCGCGGATCGGCTGACGTGTCGGTATAACCGAACAACATGGGCAGATATCCGGCCTTGCGCATCTCGGTCGCGACATTGGGAATGTCGTGGCGCAGTGGCGTTCCGTTGCGGACAGAGCGGTGGTTCATCGCGTACTGACCGGTCAGTATTGAAGCCCGAGACGGGCCGCACGGGTTGGTCACCGAGAAGTGGCGCGTAAAGGTGACCGCATCGCTCATGAACGCGCGCAAATTGGGCAGATCCACATGGTTCGCCAATGCGCCGGTTAGGCAATCTGCACGCAGTTGGTCGATGATTATGAATAAGACGTTTCCTGCCTGTGACATATCCGCAATCCTGTTTAGCCACGCTTCTGTCTGGCGCGGACTTTGTCTTGGTTCCGACGCTCGTGCAACACGTTGACAGATTTATTCAGAGCGAAGCCCGTCAAAAACGAAGCCGAGAGAAAAAGGCCGCTTTTCAAGGGGCAGAGCGGACGCTATGGCTCAGACATGACGGATTTGATTTCGCTTTACGAGGCCCGCATTGCCGATGGCAGCCTGATCAGGGATGACGCGCAGGAGGCCGTTCTGCCACAGTTCGAGCGTATTCGCGCCACCCTAGCCGAACCTGTCAAACGCGGTTTCTTCCGCAAAGCCCCCCCTGCCCCCAAAGGCCTTTACCTTTGGGGTGGCGTCGGGCGCGGCAAGTCCATGCTGATGGACATGTTTGTGGATGCGCTGGAGGACATTCCTGCACGGCGCGTACACTTTCATGCTTTTATGCAGGAAATTCACGCGGGTATGCACAAGGCCCGAAAGGAAGGGGTCGAAGACGCTCTGGCACCCGTTGCCGAGGCAGTTGTCAAATCCGTCCGGTTGCTGGCCTTTGACGAAATGCAGATCACGGACATAACGGACGCAATGATCGTGGGCCGCCTGTTCGACCTTTTGCATGCAGGCGGGGTGGTCGTAATCACAACGTCGAACAGGCACCCGGATGAGCTGTACAAAAACGGGCTGAACCGGCAGCTGTTTCTGCCATTCATCGCGCATATCAAGGAACAGCTTGAAGTCTGGGAGCTGATCTCGCCCACCGATTATCGTCAGAACCGTCTGGCGGGTGAGCCGGTGTATTTTACGCCGATCGGGCCCGAGGCCCGGCAGAATATCCGGGCGGTTTGGAATGACCTTTCGGGAGGCGCGGCGGAGCCACTGGTGTTGAAGGTGAACGGCCGGGCCGTTGAACTTCCGGCCTTTCGCAACGGCGTAGCAAGGGCCAGCTTCTATGATTTGTGCGGACGTATGCTGGGCCCGGCAGACTATCTGGCCATTGCGGAGGCGGTGAAAGTGTTGGTTCTGGAAGACGTGCCGCGCCTGTCCCGCAACAACTTCAACGAAGCCAAGCGGTTTGTCACTTTGATTGACGCCCTTTACGAGGCCCGGGTCCGGCTGATCTGCTCGGCGGCGGCCGAGCCCGAGATGTTGTATGTCGAAGGTGAAGGAACGTTTGAATTCGAGCGCACCGCCTCACGCCTGCGGGAAATGCAGGATCAGGACTGGGGGAAATAGGAGGCTCTGCCCCCTCGCCCCAGCGCGCTCCGAGGTTTTCCAAACAGAAAAACAACTAGCCGTTTTCGCGCAGGATGTTGCCCGCCAGATAGAGCGAGCCACAGATCAGAACACGCGCTTGTGGATCTTTGTCCGTGATTGCTGTCAGGGCTGCCGCGACGTTTTCCGCTGTTGAAGCTGGCAGGCCGACCCTAGCGGCTGCAGCCGCAGTGTCGTCAGCGCTGAGCGTGTTGGCCTCGCCGGGAATGGATACGGCGGTCAGGCTTTCGGCCTGATCGGCAAGCGGCGCCAGATAACCAGTGACGTCCTTGGTGTTCAGCATGCCGCAGATCATGTGTGTCGGGCGTTTGGGCAGTTTCGCCAGAACGTCGGCCAACGCCACGCCAGCAGCAGCGTTGTGGCCCCCGTCGAGCCACAGTTCAGCGAGCGGAGCCTGTTCTGTCAGTGGCCCTGTTTTCAGGCGCTGCATGCGTGCTGGCCATTCGGCTTTGGTCGCGGCGGCCTCATAGGCGTCATCGCCCATTTGCAGATGGCGCAGAACCGCCAGCGCTGCGCCCGCGTTTTGAATTTGGTGCGCGCCCAGCAGATTGGGAAGCGGCAGATCGCGCAATCCTGTTTCGTCCTGATAGATCAGGCGTCCGTTTTCTTCGTTTACGTGCCAGTGTTGGCCATTAACAAGCAGTGGCGCACCCAGTCGCGAGGCGGTGTATTCAATGACCTCGAGCGCCTCGTCTTCTTGCGGGCCCACGATACAGGTCACTCCGGGCTTGATGATGCCGGCCTTTTCGGCTGCAATTTTGCCCAATGTGTCGCCAAGGAACTGTTCGTGGTCAATCGAAACCGGCGTGATGACTGTAACCGCAGGCTGTTCCACGACGTTGGTTGCATCCAGGCGGCCACCCAGCCCGACTTCAAGGAGCGTATAGTCAGCTTGCGTGCGGGCGAAAGCCAGCAGGGCCGCACAGGTGGTGATTTCGAAATAGGTGATATTCTCACCATTGTTTGCGGCATAACACTCGTCCAGAACCGCCGTAAGGTCAGGCTCCGAGATCAGCTCTCCCGCCAGTCGGATTCGCTCGTGAAAGCGGGCCAGGTGGGGGGATGTGTATGCGTGAGCTGTCAGCCCGGCCCCTTCGATCCCTGCGCGGATCATGGCTTGCGTCGAACCTTTGCCGTTGGTTCCGGCAATATGGATGACCGGCGGCAATCGGTTTTGCGGGTGGTCCAGAGCTGCCAGCAAGCGCCACACACGATCCAGAGTCAGATCGATGATCTTGGGATGCAGCGCCATCATCCGATCAAGGATGACGTCGGATGTCGGGGTCGTCATTTCTCGCCTGCGCCCTCGGTCGAAGCTTCGACCGGTGCTTCTTCCGGCTCTGGTGCGGGAAGGTCGCCTTTGACGGCTGGCGGCAGGCCCATCAGCATTCGGGTGATGGTGATCAGTTCATCGCGCATTTCGGTGCGTTTTGTCACACGGTCAAGCATCCCGTGATCCAGCAGATATTCAGCGCGCTGGAATCCTTCGGGCAGTTTCTCGCGGATGGTCTGTTCGATCACGCGCGGTCCGGCAAAGCAGATCAGCGCATTCGGCTCCGAGATATGCACATCGCCCAGCATCGCATAAGACGCGGTAACGCCGCCGGTGGTCGGGTGGGTCAGCACCACGATATAGGGCAGGTTCGCCTCTTTCAGCATTTCCACCGCGACCGTGGTACGGGGCATCTGCATGAGGCTCAGGATGCCTTCCTGCATTCGCGCGCCACCGGCGGCCGAAAACAGGATCAGCGGGCGTTTGAGTTTCACGGCCTCCTGCGCGGCTGCGATGATGGCGTTGCCGACATACATGCCCATCGATCCGCCCATGAACGAAAAATCCTGCGCCGCAGCTACAACCGGTGTCCGGCCAATTTCACCGCTCACGACAAGCATCGCCTCTTTCTCGCCGGTCTTCTTCTGGGCCGCTTTCATGCGGTCGGGATATTTCTTTTGATCCCGGAAATGCAGTGGATCGTCCTTCGGCGCGGGGACTTCGACCTCGGTGAAAATACCGCCATCAAACAGATGCTTAAACCGCTCTCGCGGCGTGATTGCCATGTGGTGATCACATTGCGTGCAGACATTCTGGTTGTCGGCCAGTTCGCGGTGAAACAGCATGGTTCCGCACTCATCGCACTTGTGCCACAGGTTTTCGGGCACTTCCCTGCGCGAGAAGATCGAGTTGATCCGGGGGCGGACGTAGTTTGTGATCCAGTTCATGTCGGAACCTTGCTGATGCGGTTTTGACGTCAAATAAGGCGCTACGTCAGGAAATGCAATCAGCGCCTCAGCGCAAGCCGTGCGGTTAGCCAGCAAACAACCATCATCACGAAATCCACATACAGCCAGTGTCGTATCGCGTCTGTTTGGGACATGTCATAGGGCAGAAGGAACAAGGCAAGACCGCTGAGGTTGTCAGGTATCGAGAAAAACAGCAACGCCACAACGTTGTTGAAAAAGTGCAGCGCAATAGCAGGACCAAGGGTACCCGACCGCGCGGTGAGATCGGCATTGATCAGGCCAAAAGCGCCGGCCCAGATTGCGATCAGAAGGGCGTTCTCTCCGGATGTGGCCGGTGCGTAGTGACCGGCCGCGAACAACAAGGCAGGCAGACCCATCCAAATCAGGCGTGACCGAAACCGCGCAGCCAGTGATTGCTGAATGTAGCCGCGAAACAGGATTTCCTCGGCGCTGGTTTGTATCAAAACCGCAGTCAGAGACAGCGGCAACAGCAGCAGCCACGTTTCGAAAGCCAAATTGGGTTTGAACGGTGCGCCCAGATTGTATGGCGGCAGGATGAAGATCAACGCGGCCAGCAGCCCCAATGCCAGAAGTACGCGCCAGAACTGGCGAACGCCCAGACGGCGGGGACCCAGGATGGCGTGCAACGGGCGGTTTTGCATCGCCCCGGCAGCCAGTTTGACGCCCAATGTGATGAACCCGAAACTCGACAACAGAATCAACAAAGCAGACGGTGTTGCCCCCGCCTGAAAGCCAGAAACCCACCGCGCTGAGCCGAGACTGAAAATCACGGAAGACAGGGTGAGGTTCAGGAAAATTGCAACACCACCAACAATCACCAGCCCAACCGTCAGCCGCCACAGTTCCGGTCTGTCACGTGCGTCGCGGACAAGCATCTCATGGGCTGCGTATGCCGTATGTGTCGTGATTTTAGGTTCCACTGGAACTGCCGGAATCGGTGAATATGTCCTCTGGGGTTTGCGCGGCGGCAACACGATCGGACACTGTCATCAGGTAACCGGCAACGGTTTCAAGAAGTTGTACGGCGACATTAACGTCGCTCTCCACGACGGCGCGCAGCTCTCCGGCGCCGATCCTGAGAAAGGTACAATCCTGTATTGCGACTAGATCGAATTGTCTGGCGTCTTTGGTGATAATCGAAAGGTCTCCGATCAATCGTCCCGGCTCGATGACCGAGATTACCCGCTTGAGACCCTTGCTGTCGTTCCATTCCAAATTGGCCTGACCGGAAATACACAGGTAGGCCGCGTCAGGTGCCTCGCCGCGGGCAAAGATGGTCTGCCCGGCTGCGGCCTCGTACCATTGTGCGGAAAACGCCAGCAAACGTTGGTTTCTGCCATCCAGCTTGGAGAACAACTCGGTCGAGGAGATGATCTTGAGCTTCCGGCTCAGGTCTGCCGTAGCGCCTTTTTTCGCTTCTGCTTGAGTTCTTGACACACCGTCAATACGGCCGTCCTTGATTTCGACGAACAGGTCATACGCTTCGGGATGAGCAAAATGATCTTCCATGAAGATCATGATTGAATCAGGCAGCAACTCTCGCAATTTCAGGCGGGTGCGCAGTCGGCTTTCCGAATCGTGGCTGGCCAGCACCTTGTCCAGCACCAGAATGTCGGGGCGCTTGATGCCCGCCCGCGAAAACGCGGCACGCTCCTGAAAAACGGTCGGCAGATTGTTTCCCCCCAGTCCGGACGGCAGATCGTAAATGATCGCGGCGGCGCGGCGGCGCAGCCCGGCTTCGTTCATAACTTCGGCAACTACATCTTCGATCTCGTCTTTTTTGGCCCCGGCCATGATCGAAATGCGTCCGTAAAGCGCATTCTCGATCACGGTCAGACGCGGAATGTAGAGATCCGGCGACACTGGCAGGAACATCCCCTGCATCGATTCCCGGATTCTTTCTGCCTGCGTCTTTCGAATCGTCAAAATTCTGTTCTTGTACTCGTCCGGAAAATTCGGACCAATCTGCTCGGCCGTAAGAAGGAAGGGCACCGTCATCAGCAGGGCTTTTTCTTTCTGACTGATCGCGGCATCACCCTTGGCTTTGCGACGGTCTTCGATATCCAGCAGGCTGTGGAACATGTCGCGGGACAGGCCAAGGCGCAAAAACAGAGGGTGGTCCGTGCCATCCCGGCCAAATGCCTGAGTCAGCGTTTCCAGCACGGCACTGGAAATGCTCATGGCGTCATCGTCCAGGGCGTTCGCGCTGAGCATTGCCTGGAACCGGTCATCTTCGGCAAGCGTTTCCGGAGAGATATCCTGCGACGGAGACGCGAACAGCAGGTTGCCGCCCAAGGGAACGGCGGGGTTGAACTGTTCCGGGTCAAATCTGAAGACATATCGGTCCAACCCGCGATCGCGCAGACGCTCGGCGACGATCCCGCGCAGATCAACAACGTCTTTTGCCAAAGCCGGATGCTGTTCCGGGTCGAACCGGGAGCGTAAAGTACGGCGGAACATGAACTCGTCGATCCCCATCGCCTCGACAAGCTGAAACCACCAGTCGCGAATGTCGTCAGCACTATCCAGCCCGGCCAGGCTGGGGTCGACCCATTCATCCGACAGGGAATCGGGGGGGTTTCCGGCCCGCACGGCCTCGATCTGACGACGCGAAGGGGCCTTTATCGCGTCCGACTGATGTTGCGGGCGGATCCGCAGGGGCATCAGCAGATTGTCCCCCAGTGTTCCATCGAACAGGTAGGGGCGTGAATAGGCATACCCAATTCGGGCGGCAATCACTGTTTGATGCAGCGAATTGAGATTGTGACCCGCCATAATCACGTCGCCTTGTACCGGCAACAGCTCTCTTGTCAGCAGTTGAGCCAACGCACCACGCTCGGCCGCTTGTGGCGACTGTATCGCCACCCGGGCACCCTTTGGGATTGTCAGGTCGATATCTTCAAGAATGGTCTTGCCGTCATCATCGCGGACCGTCACGTTTCGCAACTCGATGTCACCGGTCAGGTGCGGGATGGTTTCGGGTTCTCCGGAAAACAGTTCCTCGGGGATCATGTTGGCTGGGGCAAAACGCTCTATCACGATTTCCCAGCGCAGCGACATGTCCTGCACCTGATTGTAGTAGGTCAGCAGATCCTTCCAAGGGCCACTTAGATCCTTGTAGGCCCCAAGTGCGGCGACCAGTGCGCCCACTGTCACCTCTCCCGTGATCGCAAGATAACCGCCGACAGAGTAGAACAGAAACGGCGTCATCTGCGTGATCAGGTTGTTGATAAACTTCATGAAAAATTTCTTGTTGTAGATCTTGAAGCGGATCTCGAACAAGATGCCCAGCCGATGGCTGAACTGCGCCAGCCGATAACGCCAGCCGCCATTGGTGCGCAGATCACTGATGCCCGCCGCACTCTCGCCGATTTCCGAGCTTAGATGTCGGACCTGCTGAATGCGGTCCTTGTTCAGCAGGTTGATCTGGCGTTGCAGTTTCGGGATCAGCCAGGCCTGCAACGGGATCAGCGCGACACTGGCCAATCCGAACCAGACGCTTTGCATGAACAGAAATGTGACGATTGTCATCATCTGCCCGAATTGAAACACCGGTTGGGCAATCGCGTCGCCCATCAGCCCACCCATCGGTTCGGCCTCAGAGGTGATCATCGAAACCAATTCGCCCTGGCTGGTGGTGGCGAAATAGGACTTCGGGAACCGCATCGTTCGCTGGATCAGGGAAAAGCGAAGGCGGCGCAGCATACGCTCGGCCAGAACGCCCTTCATCGTGTTGATGCGCATCTTCATCAACCCGCTGGCAATCACCGTGGCTAGAAAAGCAAAGCACAGGATCCAAAGGTATTGGATCTGCGTCACGGTATGGCCCCAGATCGTCACCGTGTCGGTGGGCGCACCAATTGCATCGTTGATGATCTGTTTGGGCAACTCGAGCGAGGCATAGAGAAAGGGAAACGACAATACGGTCAGCAGCAACAATACAAGCTGCTGTTTCTTTGAGTATTTCCAGATAAACGAAAACAGAGTGGGTTCCATGACCGCCCTTGTCCTGAGAAATTCGGATGTGCGCTGTTTGACGGATGTTCCACTGCGATCCGGTGTCAGACGGTAAGCACTGCCCCGGTCTATTGCAAGAACGGGCGCGGCCTTGGCAGAAAGGTGCGGTTCTGTCCAGCCCGCCGCTGATCACATTTCCGGAAAATTTAGCGCTGAAATGCTGTAATTCGGGTTTAACCGCCACTTGGTCTTTGACTAAACAGGTGCAACTTTGGACGATAGGATCATGGGCAGTTTTCTGGATCGCTATATGCATCGCAAGTCTCTGGGGCATTGGCGCCAAGCCGCAAAGGCTGCGACCGAAACGCCTGAGCCATTGCTGCGCAGGCAACGGGATGAGGCTCGCAAATTGCGGACACATCTTGACCTGTTGATCCAACAGGCCGACGGGCGGCTGGCCCGGCCACTGATTGGTTCGGTGCAGTTTCCCAAACCGCTTGGCACGGACTGGTCGTGGCGTCCGGATCTGTGGCGCGAGCCGCTGTCCAGGCACGGCGTCGCCTCGGCCCCGCGAAAAGCGCCGATGGACCTGCAGGTAACCCTGTTTCATGATTGCGAGCAGTCCGAAATCGGAATGCGCCAGGTACGCAATCGCCGTGACAAGGACCTCGCCCCATTCAGCCTTGCGATCGAGGTGTTCGGGTTCACCGGTTCTTTCCTGTCCCTGTCGGTCGAGCTCCCACCGGACGCAGCGCAGGACCTGACGCGCCAACACCTGATGCGTGTCGACACGTTGGTCGAATGCGAGCGGAACGGAGACATTTTTGCACGTCTCAACATTCAGCACGGCCCCAATACGGAACAGGTGTTGCGCAAACTTGACGAAAACCGAACATCGAACGCAATGGACTTTGACCTTGCGCATCTGTCTTTGAACGAGAAACGTGTTGAAAAGATCTGGCTGGATCTGATCTTTGACGATCCTGGGATGAATCGGATCGTTTTGCGCGATTTGACGTTTTGCCGCCATTTTCGGGCTGACTTGTAAGGTGCTTGCCGCATGACCCTTCCCTCCCTCACATGCACACGGTTCGAAGACGGGCTTTGGCAAGGCCATCTGCAGGCCGAAACGGAACCCAAGATCGAAGTGCGCTATCTCGGTGAACCGCTGGAAAAGTTCAGCGTTTCACGCGCGGATGGCGGTTGGGATCTGAGTATTCAGTTGCCCATCTCTGCCCTTTCCGAAGGGGTGCACTGTTTTGTGATCGTCGACACCGCAACGACGAACAAGCTGGGCGACATCACGGTGATCGCGGGCACTCCCGCTGCGGATGACCTGAGGGCTGAGGTGGAGCTTTTGCGCGCCGAACTGGACATGCTGAAACGTGCGTTCCGGCGGATCTGCGGCAACGCGGAATAGGCCGGGCGTTCAGCTTGTCATACCGGCTGAACCGTTAAACTGCTGTTTTCCTATCTTTTTTGACTGGCTTGATGCATTATCGGGACATCCGGAGCAACCTGGGTTTCTCAATGGACCGCAGTAGTATCATCAAGGTCATCGCCCTTATGGTGACCGCATTTGGGATCGGGATTGATTTTACCGGCGCGCTGATGCTGATCCCGGCCATCGAAAACAGCTTTGATGCCGACATCACAAGCACCCAGTGGGTGCTCAATATCTACGCTCTGTTTTTCGCCATGACCATGGTCGCCGGCGGGCGGCTCGGCGACATGTACGGGCACCGAAAGATCATGATCATCGGTCTTTCGATCTTTCTGTTTTCTTCCATCCTATGCTTTGTCGCCCCTGGTCTGGACTACCTGATCGGAGCACGGGCCCTGCAAGGCATCGGAGCCGGATGTATCTGGCCCTGCACACTGGCCTTCGGCGCCACCAAAGTGTCAAAGCCCGAGCATCGGGCCCTGGTTATGGGGCTGATCCTTGCGGGTGTAACCAGCGGCAATGTCTTCGGCCCGATGATCAGCGGCTTTGCCGTCAACCTTGGTGACTGGCGATTGTTCTTTCTGGCCAACGTCGTGTTTTCCTGCATTTCGATGGCGACAGCCCTGTTCTTGATGGAACGTGAGACCAAACACAAACAAGGCGAACACATCGATTTTGCCGGGATGGGCATCCTGTCGTTTGCGGTCTTGCTGCTGCTGTACGCCCTGGATGTCGGTGCGGATTGGGGCTGGACTTCGGTTCCGCTGCTTCTTCTGTTCTTTGTCAGCGCAGTCCTGTTCCTGTTGTTCCCACGTGTCGAAAAACGCGTAAAGGAACCTTTGCTGCTGCCTCAGTTGATGCAGAATCGAGAGTTTCTGATCACGCTGGGCCTGAACATGTTCAATGTGTCTGCGGCCTTTGTGGGTTTGCTGTATTTCCCGCAATACATGCAGAAAGTTCTGGGCTGGAGCGTGTTTCAATCGGCGCTCGGGCTGGCGCCTCTGACTGTGTTGCTTGCGGTCGGATCCATTGTTTCAGGAACGCTGTACAACGATTTCGGACCAAAACGGCTGATGTTCTGGGGCTACCTGATCGCGACAATTGGCGCAGTAACTGTTGTCGTCTTGCCGCAGGGTCTTGGCTATTTCCAAATTCTGCCAGGCATGGCCTTCATCGGATTGGGGGCGACGCTGACTGTCGGGCCTTCTGGAACGGCGGCAGTCTGCGCTGTAAAGCCCGAACGGGCGGGTCTCGTCGGCGGGCTGAGCTTCATGACCCACCTGGTCTACGGGGCCATTGCCGTCGCCTGCGCCACGGCAATCATGTATGTCACAAGCCTTGCCAGCCTGCGCGACAAACTGACAGCGGCCGGTGTCACACTGTCTGATGCTGAGCTTCAGGCAATCAATGGCGGAACGCTGACCACCAAATCTGCTCAGGCAGTCATGCAGAAGCTCAGTGAAAGTGAAGTTGCGACGGTCAAAACCGCAATAGCCGGAGCATTCGATACCGGCATGAACATGGCGTTTGTCTTTGCGGCGATTTCCGTGTCCGTCGGGATCGTTCTTGCGCTGATGCTGGATGAAAGCAAGCTGCACAAAATCGAAAGCTGATCTCAGCCGATGAAAGTTCCGTTCCGGTAACGAGGGCCGCCGAATCCGGCGGCCCGATTTGTATTTTACTGCGAAGGCCCGTTGGGGTTGAAGGCCGACAGGCCTTTCAGGATATCGATGGCATAGGCCAACTGATAGTCCTTTTCCCGCAACTCGGCAGTCGCTTCGGCACGGGCCCGGTCTTCTTCGATCTGGCGAATTTCATCCTCGCTCAGACTGTCGTTGTTCAGGCTGCCACGCAGGTCGGCCTCGGACCGAGTGCGTGCATTGCCTTCTTCCTCTTCGGGTTCTGGGGCTGGGCGCGGTTGCTCGACGATGATGTCGGGGCTGACGCCAAGCGCCTGAATCGAGCGGCCCGAAGGCGTATAATAGCGTGATGTGGTCAAACGCATTGCACCGTCGCCGCGCAATGGCATGACTGTCTGGACCGAACCTTTGCCAAAGCTCTTGGTGCCAACAACAATCGCACGGCGATGATCCTGAAGCGCCCCCGCTACAATTTCCGAGGCCGAGGCTGACCCGCCGTTGATCAGAACCACAATCGGCTTACCTTCGGTCAGATCTCCTGCCGTTGCATTGAACCTTTCGCCTTCGCCCGGATCGCGGCCGCGGGTCGAAACGATTTCGCCTTCATTCAAAAAGGCGTCCGACACCTTGATCGCCTGTGTCAGCAAGCCGCCCGGATTGTTCCGCAAATCCAGCACTACGCCATTGACCTTTTCGATCCCGCCGGCTTCTTCGATCTGCTCTTTCAATCCGGCTTCCAGATTGGGGTAGGTCTGATCATTGAATGTGGTCACACGCAGAACGACGCTGGTGCCTTCGGTCCGTGCTCGTACGGCGGTCAACTTGATGGTGTCGCGGATAATGGTGACGTCAAACGGTTCCTGCTCGCCTTCGCGCACCACCGTGATCACGATCTCCGAGCCGACCGGCCCGCGCATCAGATCCACCGCCTTGTCCAGCGTCAGGCCCAGAATGCTTTCACCATCAACGTGGGTGATGAAGTCGCCGGCTTCGATTCCCGCCTCGTCCGCGGGGGTATCATCGATGGGTGAGACGACTTTGACGAAGCCTTCTTCTTGTGTGACCTCAATCCCCAACCCGCCGAATTCACCGCGTGTCTGCACGCGCATCTGTTCGGCGTCGTCAGGCGACAGGTAGCTGGAATGCGGATCCAGTGAGGTCAGCATTCCGTCAATGGCTGCCTCGATCAGCTCCTCCGGCTCGACTTCTTCGACATATTGGGCGCGGATACGTTCGAAAATGTCCCCGAACAGATCCAGTTGCTCATACACGCTGGCCTTGCTTTCGGCCTCTTGCGCCAGCAAAGGTCCGGCAATCTGAGTGGTTGCGATAATGCCTGCCACAGTTCCGGCCAGACCGGCCATCACAAATCTCTTCATGTTTGTTTATCCATCCTTGTTGGTCCGAAACCACGATTCCGGGTCCACCGGGCTATTATCCTGTCTTACCTCTATATAGAGCGTTTCTGACCGGTCAGTTCCAGTGCCATCACTTGTAGTTGACAAAATAGCGCCGATTTCCGGCGTTTCACCAGGCATTAGACCCACCGGCGTTCCTTCGGTGATCACTTCTCCGGGTGTACCGAAGACCTCTTGCAACCCGGAAAAGACAAAAAGCAATCCGGGCTGGGGTTCCAGGATCATCAGGTTGCCAAGGTCCAGCAACGGCCCGCGATACCGGATCGTCGCTGCGGTGGGTGTCGTGACCAGCGCGCGCGGCCGGGTGCCCAGCACGATACCGGGGCGCTTCACCCCCGCGGCGTCCGTTTCCCCTGAACTGTGCAGCAGAACACCCTGAACGGGCAAAGCAAGGTTTCCTTTTCTGTTCGAAATATCGGCGTCGGTTTCGGCAATACCGCCTTCCGATATTTCGGCCAGACCGCTGGCAAACCCATCCAGTGTTTCCGTCGAGGAGATCAGGATCGCCGTGCTGATGGGGTCTTCGACAAACCGGCGCGGCAGGTCCGTTCGATCGGCAATGGCCTCGCTTAGTTTGCTGCGCGCATTCTGCACTCCGGTCAGACCCTTGGTCAGGGTTTCGGCGGCGTTTTGCTGCAGTTGGCGAAGTGTCCGGACCTCGTGCAAGTCCTGAGCGAGCGCCTGCGCACGTGCATTCAGGCCGGGCGTGACTTCGGCCAGCATCATGCCGGTACGCGCGGCCCCCAAAGGACCGGACGGATGCAGGATCAGTACGGGCGGCGTTGTTGTTTCGATGGTTTGCAACACGCCTAGCAACTGCGCGATTTCTTTTTCCCGCGCGCGCAGTTCTTCTGTCAGCTGCACCTCTCGGGTGGCGGCCTTTCGCAAGCCGTCGCGCATGGCGCTTAGCCCGGCTTCATAAGCCTGCACCGTTTCGGTCAGGGCGCGCACCCGATCCCGGGCGCTGTCGGCTTCGGCCAGCGCAATCGAGGCCTCTTCCAGCATCTGCGCTGCGTCCAGCGCGGCTGCCGACGGGTCCGTTTGGGCGCAAACAGGCGAGGCCAGCAAGACCGAAAGAAGCGCGGCCCGTAAAGTCATGACAGAAGGCTCTGGCCGGTCATTTCCGGGGGTTGATCCAGTCCCATCAGCGCTAGAAGCGTTGGTGCCAGGTCCGACAGCCGGCCATTGCGCATTTTGGCACCTGCGGGTCCACCGACCAGCGCTACAGGCACCCGGTTCAATGTATGAGCGGTATGCGGTCCACCGGTTTCAGGGTCGACCATGACTTCGCAATTCCCGTGATCGGCTGTCACGATCATGGCTCCGCCTGCTTTGTACAGCGCGGCAACCACCTGCGCCAGACCTTGATCAACGGCTTCGCAGGCCTTTATCGCGGCGTTCAGATCGCCTGTGTGCCCGACCATATCCGGGTTGGCGTAATTGGTGACGATCAGATCATACCCGGCTTCGATGGCCTCGACGAATTTGGCCGTGACCTCGGCTGACGACATCTCGGGCTGAAGATCATAGGTTGCCACCTTGGGCGATTTCGGCATGAAACGGTCTTCGCCAACCTCGGGCGTTTCCTTGCCGCCGTTCAGAAAGAACGTCACATGAGGATATTTTTCGGTTTCCGCCAAGCGGAACTGCCGCAACCCCTGTTTGGCAACCCATTCCCCAAGCGTGTTGACGATGGCGCGTTTCGGGAAAACGGTGGTCATGTAGGCGTTGTGCCCGTCGGAGTATTCAACCATTCCCAGCAAAGCTGACAGGGCCGGGCGCGGTCCGGTGTCGAAATCGTCGAATCCCGGCTCGCCAATGGCGCGCAGTATTTCCCGCGCACGGTCGGCGCGGAAATTTAGACAGAAAATACCATCGCCATCGTGGACACCTGTGTAGCCGCTCAGAACCGTGGGTGTGATGAATTCATCCGTTTCGGATTGGTTATACGCATGGTCCACAGCACCATGTACGGTGGCGGCGGTACGCCCCTGCCCCTTGATGATCGCCTCATAGGCTTCTGCAACGCGTTCCCAGCGATTGTCGCGGTCCATGGCATAATACCGCCCGCTGACAGTCACGATCCGTGCCCCAACCGGCAGGCGCTCTTCCAGTTCGGCCAAGAACCCAGATGCGGATTTTGGCGCAACGTCCCGTCCGTCTGTGATGGCGTGCAATGCGACAGGTACACCTGCGTCTGTCACGGCCTTGGCCGCAGCAATGATGTGATCAAGATGGCCATGTACCCCGCCATCCGAAGCGATACCCATCAAGTGCGCCGTCCCGCCCGAGGCCTTTACCTTACTGATGAAGGCCTGAAGGGCATTGTTTTCAAAGAAACTGCCATCCTCGATCGACAGATCAATCTGTCCCAGATCCATGGCAACCACTCGCCCGGCCCCAATGTTCGTGTGCCCGACCTCAGAATTTCCCATCTGCCCGCAGGGCAGACCCACATCCGGCCCATGTGTAATCAACGTCGCATGGGGGCCGCGTTCCATGATCGCGTCAAAGGTCGGCGTTTTCGCCAGATAAGGTGCGTTGGCCTGCGTGTCTTCGGACAATCCCCAGCCATCTAGGATGCACAGGACAACGGGTTTGGGGGCGGCCATGAAGTTTCTCCGGAAAACTGCTTTGACAGTCTTCTACCCGCTGCCCATCCGGGCGTGAACCGTCTTTGCGGTGTGTGAAGCAGAATTAATCGGTCCCTTCGTCACTTTGGCGCGAAACCCGCGTATTCAGTCCTTCAGATAATCCTTGTAAGGATGTGCCTTGCGGTTGCGGTATTTGACCGTCAGTTCCAGCGGAGTGTCGTTTTCGTCGTAAATACCGATCATGATCCCTGTGCCCCCGCTTCGGCTGCGCATTCCGATCAACTGCTCTTCAGACCGGGTTGTGCGCTGTGACGGGCGACGCGCCCAGGCAAACAGGTGATCATACATCTGGGCGATGACGTCCGTGTGGTCCGCACTGTCACCCAAGTCGTCCAGTTCGTCGGGATCGTTTTCAAGATCGAACAGGATCGGCCTGTGCCCGCCTTCGCAATGGACAAGTTTCCATTTCTCGTTGGCGACCATGAACATCACGGCATCGCGTACAGACGCATTCAGTTTTTGCGCAATGGGAGAAGCGGAGTAGTCGTATTCGCAGACTGCGACACTGCGGGGCGTTTTGTCGGCTTGCCCGCGAAGGATAGGCAGCAGGGAATGCCCTTCCAGGATATGCCCGGCCTTTTCGCCGCCCGCCACCTCAAGAAAGGTCGGGGCCAGATCAATCGCCTCGACCAGCGCGTCGCATGTGGTGCCTCGCGTGGCGTCCGCCTGAGAGGAAGGGTCGTAGATGATCAGGGGCATCTTTGTCGAGGCGTCATGGAAGAAGGTCTTTTCCCCCATCCAGTGATCGCCCAGAAAATCCCCATGGTCCGAGGTCAGCACGATCATCGTGTCGTCCATCCGCCCGGTTTCCTCCATCCAGTCGAACAACCGTCCCATCTGGTCATCCGCCTGTTTGATCAGCCCCATATAGGCCGGGATCACGGCATCGCGGACCTCCTGACGCGAGAAGGCCTGCCCGACTTTCGTGTCCATAAAGGCCCGGAGCACTGGATGCGCATTTTCGCGCTCGGCCTCGGACCGGACCACAGGCAGCACATGTTCGGGTCCATACATCGAGGCATAAGGCTCCGGCACTACGTAAGGCCAGTGCGGCTTGATGTAGCTGAGGTGACAGCACCACGGCCCGTCATGACTTTCCATGAACTCAATGCCACGGGTGGTCAGGTATGGCGTTTCACTGTCTTCTTCCGCGATATTTGCCGGCTCGGATGAGTTTTTAAGGAACCAACCTGACAATACGTTGCCGTCGGCATCCAGGCCGGAATTGGCAAAGTCATGCCAGGGATTGTCGCTGTCGTATCCTTTGTCCCGGAGATATTTATTGTATTTCTTTGCCCCGTCCGGATCATAGAACCCGTCCGGTCCTTCAGCGCGCAACCCGTCATCGCGTTCGAAGACGTCAAATCCGCATTCCGCGACGCGAGCGCCAATGACGCTGTCGGGTTCCAGTCCCAGGCGCGCCATCCCTTCGGCATCGGCAGCCATATGTGTCTTGCCGACCAGCGAGCACCCCATCCCCGCTTTGCGCAGGTGATCGCCCAATGTGATTTCACCAACTTTCAGGGGAATGTTGTTCCATGAGGCACCATGGGAATGCACATAGCGCCCGGTATAGGTCGACATGCGCGAACTTCCGCAGATCGGGGACTGAATATAGGCGCGATCAAACCGGACACCGCGTGCGGCCAGTTTGTCGATATTCGGGGTATGCAGGTGTGGATGTCCGTAACAGCTGAGGTAATCCCAGCGCAGCTGATCGAACATGATGAACAGGATATTTTTGGCTTCGGCCAATGCAATGCCCCCCTTTGATCCGGGACCTGCTTAGCTATTTCCTGCCCAAGAGCGAAGTCCAAACTTCAATCAGGCTTGCCGTTCCATCTGTTCGAGCATTTTTTTGGCGCGTTTGCACTGCAACTGGTCCCGCAGCGGGCTGTTGGGGTCGACGTCTTTTTTGCACACAACGCATCTGTCCGCGCCCGAGATTGCATTCAGGCCGCCGCAGCTGCCTTTGATCGTCTTGCCCATCAGCATGACGCCAAGCGACATCCCGACCATGATGATCAGCAGTAATACGAAGGCCAGAATAAATGTGCTCATCTCAGGTCCTGCCTGTCAGTTGGTGCCCAAAGCGTCTTTGAACGCGGTACTGTGAACAGTAATAAAGGCATCTTCGCCGCCTGTCACATCCCGAGAGATGAAGAACACGGCAAGTTTATGCTTTTCGGCCAGTTCCAGCCCCTTCTCCTGCCCCAGCGCCAGCATTGCCGTCGCCCACGCATCCGCCATCATCGCATTTTCGGCCAGTACGGTGACCGAGGTGGTGCGATGTGTGATCGGTCGTCCGGTCGTGGGATCGATGATATGGGAATATCGCACACCGTCCTGTTCGAAGAAGTTCTTGTAATCGCCCGAGGTCGCCATGCCCAGATCGTTCAGTGATACGATCAGTTGCAGGTTTTGCCCGCCCGCTTCGGGTTTTTCGACCCCGATGCGCCAGACCTCACCCTTGTCATTTTCGCCTTTGGTTACAAGATCGCCACCGATCTCGACCATGTAGTTCTCGATCCCCGCTTCGCTTAGGGTTTCGGCCACCGCGTCGATCCCATAGCCTTTGGCGATAGCCGACAGGTTGATGCCCACTGCCGGATCGGATTTGGCCAGCGTTCCGCCGTCACGGTCCAAGGTCAGCAGCCGGGATTGCCCGACACCTTCCAGAGCGGCTTGAATCTCAGCATCCGACGGCACCGGGTCCTCGGGCTTGCGCGGGCCAAACCCCCACAATTCGATCAGCGGGCCCAGAGTCACGTCAAATGTTCCGCCGGATCTTTCATGCACATCGTCAGCGGCGGTCAAAACCAGAGCGAACTCGTCCGAGACCGGAACGGGCGAAGTGTCGGTCGAAGCTGAAAATGTCGAAACCTCTGAGTTGGGATCCCAGTTGGACATCTTGGCGTTCACTGCGGCCAGTGTTTCCTGCACGGCTGCGGCCAGTGCTTCCTCATCCACATCTTCGCCAATGGCGGTGATGTTGAATGTTGTTCCCATGGTTTCGCCCGACAGACGGACCACTTCGGGTTCCTTGTCAAACAAACAGCCGGAAACAAACAGAACTAAAGCCAGAACAGGCAGATGGCGCATCGGGGAACTCCCTGGAAAACCTAGCCGGGCATATGCCAGCGCCCCATTACAGAGTCAAATCGACATCACAGTTTCATCGGCAGAAAACCCAGCACCAGCAATCCGACCCCGGCAGGTACACCAAACAGCCAGGCCCGTTTTTGCCATCCCGCCTGCTGCTGTTTCCACGCCATTCGGAAATTGTGACCACACACCACGACGGCGAAAAAGATCAGCGCAGCCAGCGGCGGTGTCAGATAAAGGTCTGTCAACGGGTCGGGATTCCTTGTTTGTCAGCAATTTTCCGGGATCAGGGCATTTGCACCCTATACAGGTCGGTTCGCTGCGGTAAGGTGAAAAGACAGCCATCTCAGATAAAAAGAGGAGATTGCCCATGGCCCCAAGCTCTTATCAGCCCCCCACACGCGGCGACAAATCTGGTTCTGCGACCTATAGCCAGTCAGCGGATTCGAACCTGTCGCATACGCAAACGACCGTGGCCAAGCTGCTTGAGGGTAAAGGTGATGCGGTGTTTGCGGTGCGTCCCGCCGATACGATTCATTCGGTAGTGGAACTGCTGAAGGAAAAAAGAATCGGCGCAGTGGTCGTGACCGATCAGAACGGAACCCTGCAAGGCATTCTGTCAGAACGCGATATCGTACGGCGCATGGCGGATACCCCCGGTCAGACTCTGCCGCAGTCGGTCGAAGATCTTATGACCAAGGACGTCAAGACCTGTTCGCCCGAAGACCTGCTGAACGATGTTCTGAAGACAATGACCGATGGACGTTTCCGCCACATGCCGGTTCTGAGTGATGGCCACCTGCGCGGTGTCATCACGATTGGCGACGTTGTTCACTTCCGTCTCAAGGAACTGGAATACGAAGCGCTGCGCATGAAGCAGATGATCGTCGGTTGACCAATTGACCTTCCGGGTTGCGGGCCGCATTTTCACTGGCCCGCGTCCCGAGTTGCGCAGATCAGGTCGAAACAAAGCGAACGCCGCCTCTGTAAATTTCAGCTGCTGTCAGGCGGTTCGTTGCAAATGCCCCGGTATCGACCGAGACAACGCCATTGTTGACCCTTGGGCGGTCTATGATTGTGTGTCCGTGCACAACCCATTGGCCATCTGCCCTGCGTCGTCTTGGAAACATCGGGTGCCCCCACAAACAGACCTGTCGCTGCTGGTCATCCACCGTTAGGTCGGGATCCAGCGCGGCATGGACGACAGTTACGTTTCCGCTGGACCAGATTAGTGGTCTGTCCCGTAGCCATGACAGCAGGCCCGCGCCCATGACCTGCTTCAACTTGCCAGCAACCGCTTCGGCAATTTCATTTGTTGGGTGAAGGTCAAATTCGGTAATCCCGAATGAAGCCAGTGTCTGGAATCCGCCATTCCGGAACCAATGATGTGCATAGCGTCCGGGCTCGTCCAGAAATCGCAGCAGCATGTCTTCATGATTGCCCATGAGGCACACGACTGGCCTGTTTGCTGCTGTGTCGAAGTGCTGCAGATGTCGCAGGACCTGTGCACTGTAGTCACCCCGGTCAATGTAGTCCCCGACAAAGATCAAAGGGCAGTCGTCCTCAACCCTCATCAGCAGGGCCTGAAGCAGGTCCAGCCGGCCATGAATGTCGCCAACTACGACAAACCGTTCATCGGGAGCGATTCCGGGAACGGATGTTTCCCGACCGGGCCGTGCCCGGCCAATAAACCCTTTGATCCAGCTCGTAACCATGTTCTACGTTCCCTAACCCGACCCGTTGGCAACGACAATCCCGGGCCGCCCACTCAGTACTTGACCGTCGGTGCCGGGCATTTGATATGACAAGCTAAAGTTAGATCTGAGCCTGGCAGGTTCAAAGACGATCTTATCGCAGGCGGCCATGTGGTTTGAAAGGTATTTGGGGATTTCATGAAACGAGTTTTGGTAACGGGAACTGCCGGGTTTATCGGATTTCATCTGTCAAAACTCCTCTTGGCCGAAGGGTTCCGGGTGCATGGCTATGACGGCATGACCGACTACTACGACGTGGCGCTTAAACAGCGTCGCCATCAGATGTTGCTGCAAACGCCGGGCTTTTCGGTCACCGAAGACATGCTGGAAAACCACGAGCGCCTGATGCAGGTCGCAGACGACTTCAAACCCGAGGTCATCATCCACCTGGCTGGCCAGGCCGGCGTGCGCTACAGCCTTGAAGCGCCACGCAGCTATGTTGAATCCAACATCGTCGGGACATTCAATGTGATGGAGGTTGCCCGGATCCATCAGGTAGAGCACCTTCTAATGGCTTCGACGTCTTCAGTCTACGGAGCGAATGAGGACATGCCGTTCCGGGAAACCGACAAGGCCGACGGACAACTGACCATCTATTCCGCGACCAAGAAGGCCAATGAATCGATGGGTCATTCCTATGCCCATCTGTGGGGCCTGCCGACCACGATGTTCCGGTTCTTTACAGTTTACGGCACGTGGGGCCGCCCTGATCTGGCTTACTTCAAGTTCACCGATGCCATTCTGAACGACCGTCCCATCGACATTTACAACAACGGCGACATGTATCGCGACTTCACCTATGTCGAGGATCTGGTACGGGGCATTCGCCTGCTGATAGATGCCGCCCCTGTGCGGCCTGACAGCAAAGATGAGATCGCCGAGGGAGACAGCCTGTCACCGGTTGCGCCCTTCCGTGTCGTCAACATCGGCAACTCGGACAAAGTCCGTCTGATGGATTTCATCGAAGCTATCGAGGACGCGTTGGGTAAGAAAGCGATCCGGAACTACATGCCGATGCAAATGGGAGATGTTCCGGCGACCTGGGCCGACACCAGTTTGTTGCAAAACCTGACCGGTTACAAACCCCAGACCGATATTCGTACCGGTCTGGCCAAATTCGTTGAATGGTATCGGCAGTACTATAAAATTCCCGCCGACTGAAAATGCGGGACAAAAAAACCGGCGCTAATTGCGCCGGTTTCTTCTTAACCGCCGAAGTCGTCCAGCATGATGTCTTCGCGGTCTACTCCGAGATCCAGCAGCATGTTGATGACGGACTGGTTCATGATTGGCGGACCGCACATGTAGAACTCGCAGTCTTCCGGTGCCGGGTGGTTCTTGAGGTATTCCTCGAACAGGACGTTGTGGATGAAGCCGGTATAGCCTTTCCAATCGTCCTCGGGCTGCGCATCCGAAAGGGCCACATGCCATTCGAAATTGTCGAACTCCTTGGCCAATTGGTCGAAATCCTCGACAAAGAACATCTCTTTCTTGGAACGCGCACCGTACCAGAAGGTGATCTTGCGGTTGCGATTCTCAAGGCGCTTGAGCTGATCGAAGATATGGCTGCGCATAGGCGCCATACCGGCGCCACCGCCGATGAAGACCATCTCTTTCTCGGTTTCGCGGGCAAAGAATTCACCAAACGGACCCGAGATCGTGACCTTGTCACCCGGCTTCAGGTTGAAGATGTAAGACGACATCTGACCCGGTGGGATACCGTCGGACCCCGGAGGCGGTGAAGCGACACGGACGTTCAGCATTATCATGCCTTTTTCGTCCGGATAGTTGGCCATAGAATAGGCGCGCTCGATCGGTTCGTTCACGACGGATTTGTACTGCCACAGATTGAACTTGTCCCAATCTTCGCGGTACTCGTCCTGCACGTCGAAATCGGTATAGGCCAGTTGGTGCGCGGGGGCCTCGATCTGGATGTAGCCGCCAGCGCGGAAATTGACGTCCTCGCCTTCCGGCAAATCCAGAGTCAGCGCTTTGATAAAGGTGGCGACGTTGTCATTCGAACGAACGGTGCATTCCCACTTCTTGACGCCAAAGACCTCTTCCGGAACTTCGATGTCCATGTCCTGCTTGACCGCGACCTGACAGGACAGCCGGTCACCACAAGCAGCTTCACGCTTGGTGATATGGCTTTCTTCAGTCGGCAGGATCGAACCACCACCCGAATGCACCCGCACACGGCATTGCGCGCAGGTTCCGCCACCACCACAGGCGGAAGGAACGAACAATTTCTCGGCCGCAAGCGTCTGCAGCAGTTTGCCGCCCGCCGGAACCGAGATGGTTTTCTCGCCATTGATGGTGATGTTGACGTTGCCGGTGGACACCAACCGCGAGCGTGCCGCCATAATGATGGCGACAAGCGCCAGAACGATCATCGTGAAAAGGATTACGCCTAGGCTAAAAGTTTCCATTGCGCCCTCCTTACAGTTTCACGCCAGAGAAGGACATGAAGGCCATCGCCATCAGTCCCGCGGTGATGAAGGTGATGCCCAACCCCTGCAGACCGTCCGGAATATCCGAATATTTGAGCTTTTCACGAACGCCTGCCATCGCTGTGATCGCCAGCGCCCAACCAAAGCCGGAAGACAGACCATAGGTGGCGGCCTCAGCAAAGTTATAGTCACGCTCGACCATGAACAGCGAGCCACCGAGGATGGCACAGTTCACCGTGATCAGCGGCAGGAAGATCCCCAGCGCGTTGTAAAGCGGCGGGAAGTACTTATCCAGAATCATCTCGAGGATCTGAACCATCGCCGCAATCACGCCGATGTACGAGATCAGCCCAAGGAAGGTTAGGTCCACATCCGGGAACCCGGCCCAGGCCAAGGCGCCCGGTTTCAACAGATAGCTGAGCAACAGATTGTTTGTCGGCACGGTGATCGCCTGGACGACCATCACCGAAATACCCAAACCCAGCGCGGTCGAGATCTTCTTGGAAACGGCGATGAAGGTACACATGCCGAGGAAGAAACTAAGCGCGAGGTTTTCAACAAAGATAGCCTTTACGGCCAGAGAGATAAGCCCTTCCATCAGTGCGCCTCTACCTGCTGGATTTTGTATTCACGTTCTTCGACCTGGTTCGGCTTCCACGTGCGGAAGGCCCAGATAATCAGACCGATGATAAAGAACGCGGACGGCGGCAGCAGCAACATGCCGTTGGGCACATACCAGCCGCCATTGTTGACGGTCTCCAGAATGGTGACGCCAAACAGCGACCCATTCCCGAACAGTTCGCGGATGAAACCAACCAGCAGCAGGATCAGACCATAGCCCATTCCGTTGCCCATGCCGTCGATGAAGGACGCGACAGGCGGGTTTTTCATAGCGAACGCCTCGGCGCGGCCCATCACGATACAGTTGGTGATGATCAGACCGACGAAGACCGAAAGCGTTTTCGAAATCTCGAAGGCATAGGCCTTGAGAACCTGATCCACCAGGATCACCAGCGAGGCGATGATCACCATCTGAACAATGATCCGGATCGAGCCCGGGATCTGGTTGCGCAGGCACGAGATAAAGAAGGACGAGAACGAGGTCACGAACGTCACCGCCAGCGCCATCACGAAGGATACCTGCAGCGAAGAGGTCACCGCCAGCGCCGAACAGATGCCCAGCACCTGCAGGGTAATCGGATTGTTGTCGACAAGCGGGTCGACCAGCATCTCTTTCTTGGTCTGAGACATCAGAACTCTCCTGCTTGCAGTTTGGCCAGGAACGGAGCGTAGCCCGCATCGCCCATCCAGAATTTCACCAGGTTATCGACGCCAACAGAGGTCAGCGTGGCACCGGCCAGCGCGTCGACATAAAAGTCCGGCCCGGCGGCAGGCTGAGATTTGGCGACGGTGATTTGCAGATCGCCCGCGTCATCGCGAAGTTTCTTGCCATTCCACAGCGCTTTCCAACGCGGGTTGTCCACTTCCGCGCCAAGGCCCGGAGTTTCGCCGTGCTGATAGAACTGCAGGCCGAAAATATCGTTGCCGTTGTTTTCCAGCGCGATAAAGCCATAGAGCGTGGACCACAGGCCATAGCCGTGCAGCGGCAGGATGACCTTATCCAGTTCACCAGCATCATCCCGCAGCAGGTAGATCACTCGGAACTTGGACTTCCGCCCAATTCCAGCAGGATCGTCATCCAGAGCAACACTCAATTCGGGATCGCTGGCGGCGGCAAGGTCATCAAACGTTGCTGGGTCAAACTGGTCATCGACGAATTCGCCGGTGGCCAGTTCCAGAACGTGCGGCTCAAATGCAGCGAAGGCCTCGGTCACGTTGATGCCGGGTTCGTAAACACCTGCCACCTGAAGAACGTTGACCTGCTTGTCCTTCAGTTTGTTCGCTTCCTGTACCGGGCGAAGGCTGACGGCTGCGGCGGAAACGACCATCGAAGCTAACAGACAAACGGCGACGGCAACAAAGATCGTCTTTCCAACCGAGTCCGGCGAGGCCGCCAGGAACCGGGCAATCGCCCCCTTGGGTTCTTGGGGTTGCGTATCAGACATGGCGACGCGCCCTCCGTTTGATGTTGGCCTGAACGACGAAGTAATCGATCAGCGGTGCAAAGACGTTACCGAACAGGATGGCCAGCATCATGCCTTCCGGGAAAGCGGGGTTCACTACACGGATCAAAACAACCATGATACCGATCAGCGCACCGTAGATATAGCGGCCCAGATTGGTGTGGCTTGCCGAAACGGGTTCGGTCACCATGAACGCCAGGCCAAAGGCGTATCCGCCCAGCACAACATGCCAGTACCAAGGCATCGCAAACATCGGGTTGGTGTCAGAACCGATCAGGTTCAATAGCCATGTAAACGCGATCGTCCCGGCCAAACAGCCCACGATCAGGCGATAATTGGCTATTTTGGTCATCAGCAGGAAGGCGAGCCCGATGATACAGGCCAACGTCGATGTCTCGCCAAAGCTGCCCTGGATGGTTCCGAAAAACGCGCTGGACCAGTTGATGCCCTCGGCCGCAAGGGCCTGAACGCCTTCAGCCGCTGTTACCCCCAGCGCCGTTGCGCCCGAAAAGCCGTCGACCGGTGTCCACACCGCATCGCCCGACATCTGCGCCGGATAGGCGAAGTACAGGAAAGCACGGCCCACAAGCGCAGGGTTGAGGAAGTTCTTGCCAGTGCCGCCAAACACCTCTTTGCCGATCACGACACCGAAGATGATGCCCAAAGCCACCTGCCACAGGGGCGTGGTTGCCGGCATGATTAACGTGTAAAGCATTGAAGTAACAAGGAAACCTTCGTTCACCTCGTGGCCGCGCACTGTGGCAAAGATGACCTCGAAGATACCGCCTGCGACAAGTGTGACGATGTAGATCGGCAGGAAGTAAAGCAATCCGTGCATCACGTTGGCAAACAGGCTGGACGGGTCCAGCGAAATGCCAAACATCTGCAACAGGGCGATCCGCCAGCCCGTGGCTGAGTCCGGCCCAAGGGCCGCAATCGCGGAATTGGCCTGATAGCCCGTATTCCACATGCCCCACAGGATACAGGGGATCGTCGCGATCACGACATAAGTCATGATCCGCTTCATATCCACGTAAGACCGCGCGTGGGGGGCGACGGAGGTGACTGTTTTCGGAGTGTAGATGAAGCTTTCGACCATCTCGTAGATGGGGAAAAGCTTCTCGTACTTGCCGCCCTTGGTAAAGTTCGGCTCGATCCGGTCAAAGAAGTTGCGCAAACCCATTCGGATCAGCCCTCCTTTTCAATCTTGGTCAGGCAGTCGCGCAGCGCCAGCCCATATTCATATTTCGCCGGACAGGCAAAGCCGACAAGGCCAAGGTCCTCTTCGTCCAGCTCCAGCGCACCCAGCGCCTGTGCGGTGTCTGTATCCATCACCAGCAAAGCACGCAACAATTGGGTCGGCAGGTAATCCTGCGGCATCAACTCTTCGAACGTGCCGGTAGGAACCATGGCCCGGCGACCGCCGTTCAGGTTCGACGTCAGCGCGTACAGCTTTTTGGCAAAGGCCGAGCCCAATACAGGCTGCACCGCGAATTTCGAGGGCATCGGCCGGATCCAGCCCATCGGGATCTGGTCCGCGTCTTCGCGAATGATTGTAATCTGACGCGCAAAGCGGCCCAGATAGGCGGTCGGACCCTCGGCGTGCTGACCGGACAGGATCGACCCGGAAATGATCCGGGCGCTGCCGTCAACATTGACCTCGTCACGGGTCAGATCATCGGTCGATGCGCCCATGACCGTGCGGATCAGGCGCGGTTGACGTGCCCCGGGACCTGACATCGCAATTACAATATTCGGGTCCAAATGGCCGGTCTGCATCAGACGGCCAATGGCGATCACATCCTGATAGCCGATCGTCCAGACACGCTTGTCCCCTGCCAGCGGCTTGAGGAAATGGATATGCGTTCCGGCCAGGCCTGCGGGGTGCGGTCCGGAAAAACCCGCCGCTTCAACCCCGGGCAATTCGGTGCCGGGCAAGGTGTCACCATCCTTGTGGCACAGATAGGTTTTGCCGTCCGTCAGGTGTGAAATCGCGCCGAGCCCGGCGGCAAAGGCATCACCGGCATCGGCGATGATCAGTGCTGCATCCGCTGCCAGCGGATCACTGTCCATTGCGGTTACGAAAATCGCTGCGGGTCTGGTGCCCGGTTCAGGCATCTTCGAGTACGGGCGGGTTCGGAATGCGGTCCAAAGACCTGCGGCGCAAAGCTTTGCCGCAACACCTTCGGCGCTGTCCGTGTTACCCGTGCCCGAGAAATCGATGCCGGTGTCGTTGACATCCGAAACCTCGATCACGACGCTTTGGAGCACGCGCCGGGCGCCGCGATTGATGGCAATGACCTTACCGCTGAGCGGTGCGACCATCATCGCATCAGGCGCATCCTTATGGCAGAACATCGGCGCGCCGCGCTGTACTTCTTCACCTTCCTGAACCAGCATCTTGGGCTTGAGCCCCACAAAGTCCCTGCCCAGAACGGCAACCGTCGAAAACTCGGGCCCCGGCTGAATCTTCTGTTCGGGCGCTCCCTCTATCGGCAGATCCAACCCTTTTTTAAGTTTGAAAGTTTGCATGTTGCTACGTTCTTCCAAGCCTCTTATTTGCGCCCGCTATCACCGACCTTAATCAGGTTGGCACAGGATAGCGCGGATATTCATACGATTATTGTCGCAAAAGCGCCAGAAACCGGTTGAATTCCGTAAGCATAACTTCGGTCCCGGTCCCTTTACGCGGGGAATACCACAAACGCAAACCTGTTACCGCCTAAATTAAAGTTCTTAGGTCACAATACCGAAACAAACCTGTGTTTTTCGGGAACAAGTTCGAAAAATAGGATATCGCCTTGCCCGTTCTTCCGGTGTAAGCAGCCGATATGAACACTTCCGACGATCTGGACATCTTTCTGGTTGCCCCTCCGGGCCTTGAAGCGCCGCTTTGCGCCGAGGCGCTGGAACAAGGATTCGCAGACGCGCGCAAAGTGCAAGGCGGTGTCAGCTGCCGTGGCAACTGGGTCGAGGTATGGCGCGCCAATCTTGTCCTTCGAGGCGCCAATAAAGTTCTGGTGCGGATCGGCAGCTTCCCGGCCATCCACCTGGCGCAGCTCGACAAACGGGCCCGCAAATTTCCCTGGGCTGACGTCCTGCTGCCCGATCTCCCCGTCCGGGTTGAAGCCACCAGCCGAAAGTCACGCATTTATCATGCCGGAGCGGCCCGACAGCGCATCGAAAGAGCGATCTCGGAAACACTTGGGGCTCCGATCTCCTCGGACGCGGACATACGTGTGTTGCTGCGGATCGAAAGGGACATTTGCACAATCTCGATCGACAGTTCAGGCGATCCGCTGCACAAGCGCGGCCACAAACCAGCGATTGCAAAGGCCCCCATGCGGGAAACCATGGCGGCCATGTTCCTGCGGGAATGCGGATTTGACGGGACAGAGCCCGTTTTGGACCCGATGTGCGGCTCAGGCACTTTTGTCATCGAAGCAGCAGAAATGGCCTTGGGATTGGCACCGGGGCGGTCGCGGCACTTTGCCTTTGAAAAGCTTGCGACTTTCCGCGCCGACGAATGGGAAAAGCTGCGCCAGCCCGCTCCTCCGCACGATTCTGTTCCGACGTTCCACGGATCAGATCGAAACGCCGGGGCGGTCGAGGCCGCATCCACCAACGCATCACGCGCGGGCGTCGCGCTGATTACGCGGTTTCAGCACCGCGCAATCAGCGTCATCAAAGCACCTGAAGGACCGTCGGGACTGGTCATAGTCAATCCGCCCTATGGCGGCAGGATCGGCGATGAAAAGCGGTTGCGGTCCCTTTATGGCAGCATGGGAAAAGTGCTGATGTCACGATTTGCCGGCTGGAGAGTCGGCATTGCAACCAGCAGCCAGTCGCTGGCCCGCGCAACCCGGCTGCCGCTGTTGCCACCGGGACCCATAGTGGACCATGGCGGAACAAAGATTCGCCTGTATCGCACGGATCCACTGACCTGATGCTATCTGTCCGACAGGTGAATTGTTCAGACGAAGTTTTTTACCGGTTTTTTCGAGTATTTTTCCGAACGACCACCTTAGAATCCCTCTTGCGCATCCAGTTCACCGGGTATAGATCACCCGCCACGGTCGGAGTGTAGCTCAGCCTGGTAGAGCACTGTCTTCGGGAGGCAGGGGTCGTGAGTTCGAATCTCGCCACTCCGACCAGATCAACTGCTTGATGTTGTTGAAACATCTGGATGCAGTTGCACGCAACGGCACCGTGTCGGTTGTCTGATCGCTGCACTTCCGCTGCACCAAGCACGCAAACACGGCGCAAGACGTCCATCATCGCACGAGGAGAGATGCGAGATGGCGACGATCAACAAGCGACCAAGTGGCAAGTGGCAGGCGACGGTGAGACATGCAGGCCGGTCAGCAAGCAAGACGTTCACGAAGCGAGCTGATGCAGTGATGTGGGCACGCGATGCGGAGATGCGCGCAGAACGTGGCGAGTTGTACAAACCCAAGCCGACAACTGTTACACTGTCAGACGCACTGCACCAGTTGGCAGACGAGATGCCGAGCGAACGATGGCGGCTGCACGCACTTGCTCGCACGAAGTTGGCAACGTTGCGCATCGATGTGCTCACTGCTGCCGACGTGGCGACGTGGCGCAACCGACGCGTACGGGAAGCCAAGCCATCCACTGTCGTGCGTGAGTTGTCGTTGATGCAGACAGCCATCGACTGTCAGCTTGAAGACAACGATGCCAACCCGGTGCGCCACGTGAAGCGGCCACGCATCAGCGACCGGCGCGACAGACGGCTGACAGACGACGAGTGGCAACGGCTTCTTGATGCGGCGGGGCACTGCAAGAACGCGTTGATGCTGCCACTGATGGTGTTGGCACGTGAGACGGCTTGTCGACGAGGCGAACTGCTTTCGATGCGGTGGTGCGACGTTGATCTACAACAACGGGTCGTGTTGCTGTCGAGGACGAAGAACGGACACGCGCGGTTTGTGCCACTCAGCCCGATGGCGATTCAGGTGTTGACCACGTTGCCGCGCGCTGAAGACCGAGTGTTGCCCATCACTGAGAACGCCGTGCGACTGGCGTGGCAAAGGCTGCGTGCGCGTGCTGGTGTCGAAGACATCAGGCTGCATGACTTACGCGCGCAAGCCGCAACAGACAAGCTGCTGGAAGGGTGGTCAGTGGCCGAAGTCCAAGTACTTACCGGGCATCGTGACGCGGGCGTACTTCTTGAACGATACGCAAGGCTGCGAGCGTTGGACATCGTCGCCAAGTTGCATGCTGTTGAGTGACATGTAGCGCGAACACATACACTGCATGTTGTGTCATGTAGCGAATTCTAGTGCAATTACCACAACATGTGGTATTTTGGGGCTTGACCTCTGCGCCAATTTGTGCCACTTTCGGACATACAAGGAATCTGTCCCAGAAGTCCTGACCAAAGACCGCAACGTGCCATCACTCTTTCGGAGTGGCGTTGCGCAGGCGGCACCAGATCACCAGACATCGGAGCCGCCAACTTGCCACCGCTCAGCAAGCAAGAAACCGCAGATCACATCGGGGTCTCACTCCGAACTCTGAGCCGCATGATGATGGACCATCGTAGCGGAGACACAAGCGCTTGTCCTCCTTGGTATCGGCTTCGAGGTCGAGTGCAGTTCGACCAGTGCGAGGTCGATGCCTGGCTGAGGGCACTGCGGCGTCAGAACGATGGCTGTGAGACCCGATCGGCTACCCGAGATCAAGCAAAGCGGCTTGAAAGTCATCAGATGACAGGGGCGGCGCTTCGCTTCGCCGAGGGGTCTGGATCAAAGGTCGCTCAGGAAGACAGCCTTATGCCCACCGCGAACCGAGTAGGCCGTGATGACTGATCGGCGTCGCATCTGGCTTCACAAACTGGTTGATGCGCTGCCCTGTGACACGTTCGACATACGCATCATCTCTCTTGGCAGCAAAGTCGTGGCTTGCCGTCAGTTTACACCCAAGCAGTTCATCGCCTCAGCCGACTGGTTTGCAGCGATGTCAGCAAAGTCGCATCACGTTTTCTTCCGCCCTGATGGACCTCTGACGCACGTACTCGTGGACGATATCAGCGCCGACGCACTGCACTTGATGGCGTGCGACGGCATCAGGCCAAGCGTCGTCGTCGAGACCAGCCCCGACAACTTTCAAGCATGGGTCACTCTTTCCGGTCGCAACCAAGCGCCTGATGTGCACGCTGCGGCTTGCCGTGTCTTGGCCGAGCAGTACGCAGGTGATCCCAGCAGCGCCAAACCAACGCAACATGGCAGAGTGCCGACGACGCGCAACCCGAAGCCGTTGCGCGCTTTACCTGATGGAAGGCCACCGCTCGTGCTGGTGTATCAAAGTCGGGAGCACGTACCGCGCTTGCGCTTCAACAAAGGTCTCACCCATGAAGCGCATGAGCAGGTTTTGTCGCGGCAAAGCATACGTATCGAGCAGGTCGAAGCATACGGCGAACGCAAGCCACAGATCGGTAGCACCGAGAGTGACGTTAGCACCGTGAAGGCGATGATCGACGAGACGACAGCGCAGTTTGGCGGAAACCGAAGCAGGGCTGACGCACATGTCGCAACGTTCTTACTCACAAACGGATCAGCGCCCGAACAAGTCGAAGTGCTGTTGATGGCGACCTCTGAGAAAGCACGGGAACGCGAAACGAGCCGTCACGGTGCTGGTATCCGCTACGTGGAACAAACAGTGCGAGGCTCACTTCAGTACATCAACTCAGCTGCAAAGGCAGCGCCAGCCACGGCGAAGCCGGGACGAGAGACCGACGAGCGAGCAGCAAGGCGATGATGAAAGGGCGACCCGTGAGGCCAGCCAACTGGAGACAGCGGACGAAGAAGGAGGGAAGCAAGCTGTGATGACAAACAAACCAAACCTGAAAGGCCAGAAAGAGCGGGCTTCAGAACAGTGCACGCAAGGTGCATCTTCCTGTGCCCAGTTGCCCAGAAAAGAAGAACTGGGCAACTGGGCACAAGCCTATGATGTAGAAACGAAGCTGCATGCACAGGAAGACATGGCATGCAGCAACGTAGTTGTGTTCAGCGAAGACATCAGCACGGCACTGCCGGAAGTACCGGGGCACTACCTTGTGCGCGGCTTGCATCCTGTTCCGAGGCGTGATGCGAGCGGTGAGTTGCAGCGTGATGAAACAGGCACCGTGCCACTTGTTCCACGCATCGGCGGGAAACCGATCAGCGAGACACGTTTCGTCGATGACGCGGTAGACACGTTGCAAGACCACTTCCCAGCCGAACATGGGCGCGTGTTGCGAGCGCTGATGCGAGCCGTGAGACCGCTTCGCCAGAGCGAGGTCATACCGCTTGCGCGACTTGCAGAGACGACAGACGAAGTGATCGCTGAACAAGAGCACGGTCCTTTGCGGCCAGACCAGTGTTGGTATCGCGTACCCACGTCATGCACTCACATCGCTGACCTTTCGTGGTCCAAGTTTGAGCCGACGTTGAACGACCGAGATGCCGACGTGCTTCTCGACACCATGCGTGAACGCGGCAAGCATCTCGACACATCGTTCGATGATGACAGAACGTATGACTACGAGCGACTGCGGGGGTTGGTTTCAGACGTGATGCAGATCAACGAGCACGAGTTCGATCAGATCATCGACGACTTCGCTGCGGCGCGTTTGTTGGTTGTGACCGAGACGCACGGCACGCGCGGCGCGCTGTTGAACCATCTGGTGATGGCGCAGGCGTACCCGAGCACAAAGCCCGCTCTGGCACGCGCCGCACCAAACGGAAACGCCAGAACCGAGACCGTCACGCGCGATGACGTGAAGGCAACGGGCGAGCGCAAACCCAAGACCAAGAAACGTGACGAGAGCAAAGCTGCGTGGCGTAAACTGGCTGGCGAACGCGGCAAGCAGTTGGCGCGACAGTCGGAGTTGTTTGAAGTTCAGGAACAGATACATGCCGACGAGATGGCAAAGAAGGAAGTGCAGTTCGAAGCGATGGTATCTGTGATCGACAAGATGCAAGCTAACGTTGACAGACAGCAAGCACTGTTGGCTGAGGCGCGGCACGTGCTCGGTCGAGCGGACATCAACGACGCACAGAAAGTCGATGCTCTGGGCAGTGTGTTCGACGCATCTGCTGATGATCCAGTGCATGATGCAGTCAAGGTGGGAGCATGCCGATGAACGACAAGTCGCTCACACGCAGCAGCATGGAAACGCGCCACCAAGTTTCCCAAGCGCTGACCGTTCCTGATGTGCAAGTCGAACTGTCGAACTCAGCGGCACTGCGCGCTTTCCACGGCTTGTCGCGGCACGGGCAAGCGATGCTGATCGCGATGATACGGTGGGTGTCGCGCGAAGAACACATCGACGACGACAGTCCGGTCCTGCGTGCGGCGGCTGATGAAGCGGGCTTGTCGGAGTGGTCAGCACGTGAAGGCGCGAACGAGTTGATCAGTTCCGGTTTGCTAAGACGCACAAAGCAAGGCGCGATGGTGCTACACCCGATGTTTTCAGTGATCGGTCATCGGCTACGTCGCACTGCTCAAGCGGTTGTCAACAAAGGAGAACTCATACAGTACGAACATCTTCGCGGTGACGGTTTTGAGCGTCACTCCCAAGCCTGACGCATGACTTCGCACTCTTCGATCTGATCCATGTTTCTGAGTTCAAAGAGTACATAACTTTCCCGTGCATCAAGGTAGTCTTTCGGTCCTTTGCGTTCGCCAAACTCCTGATGCAGGACCTGTTCAGTTCGTTGGTGCACGTTACGAGCAACGAGTGCGCGCGCAGCGCGACTTGTGCTCGGGTCTGATGCAAGAGCTGTCCACGCAGCAAGCTTGAACTGGTCGACTTCTTGATCATGCGCCCACACTCTGGTCAAACCCCACGTTTGATCGTTCACATCCGCGAGATCGCTCGAGCGCACAGCAGCTTGTGAAAGCACGTACTGGACGTTCGCAAGAACAGCGCACTCAGTCATCGCATCTACAAAGACTTGCATCTGTGCATCATCTTGTGCGGCTGCAGGCCGGTGCCACAAAGCCGTGACAACGAGAACAGCCATACACAACGTGAAACGCATGTTGTTATCTTTCCGAACAAGTTACTCTCGTAAACAGTCATACACGTCGCAAGAACTGAAGTGCGCGCGCGGAACGCTTGCCGGAAACCAAACTCCTCGCGCTTGCGCCCTGTCATCTTGCACGAACTGGACGATCCTACTGCGCAACTACAGCCAAAGTGGGTCAAAGACTTCATGCGTGCAGTTCAAGTCGTAAAGCGCCACTGTAAGGGCTGCTCTCACCACCAACTGGCCTCAGAGCAGCGCTTCGAGGGAGAGCATCGCAGGTTTCACTACTGTCGCGTGTGCTGGTTTGAACCTACGAAACAAGGGTGTGCACACGTGTGGTTCTGTGCGGAAAAGTATCGCTCAAAGGAAGTGTTGAAGTGGTACTTTGCAGACACAAGCAACAATCAAATCTCTTTGCGAATCGTTGCGCCAATCCAGCCAGCAGAATACCGCACATACTGTTGTATGCGTTCATCGCAATTGCTTACGCAGCCTTTGACCGAACATCACTCGACAGAGAATGTACGAATTGGAAGTAGAGCGATGTCTGACACTCCCTCCCAGTAATCTGAACGCGCAGAGCAGCCAATCCATGTGGCCTTACCTGATTGGTAGGTGACGGCCTGCAGAATTGTAAGTCGCTCGAGCTTTTCAAATGAATTGTAAACGACATCAGCCAAAGCGTATTGCGCTTTGCTGCCTGCCATCATGCCCAAATCATGTTCTTTGATGTTTACATTTTCGTACATTGCGAAGAATTCGGACCAGTATTCGGCGGAGTATGCCTCTTTCGAGATCACGTCGTCCAGCTCGTTTCGATGCATGCCTTCCAGAGCGGGAATGTACTGCAAAACTACGTTGCAACTCAAACCAGATGCACTGCCAGACACGAGCATGACTTCAGTACCCGGCACGCCCGCACTCACAATTTTCCAGTTGCTCGGGAAATTGAAGCGGAAACCATGTTCTTCGCTGACATACTGTGAAACCAGACCACTGTTGTGAATTTCAGCATCCGTTTTGCCATGCTCATCTTGAATTTGACCGGAATGTCTACCAACTGCGCGCCCTGCGTGACCGGCTGCATTCGGAACGTTCTCTACGGCTTCATTTGCAAGCTTGTTTGCGAGCTTCGAAACCCAGTTTGCGGATGCGGGCTGCGCGGTTGCAACTGCCAAAGCAATCGCAACACTGACGAACACCGAAGTGGATCGTACCATCATCACACTCCTCGTGGCTTCGGCACGTATTTGTAGGCGGGGTCTCGCTTTTGACGCTCAATTTCCGCATCTGACAGCTTTTGCGGCTTCTTTTGCTCTGTTCGAACTTTGGGTTTCTTGGGCATCGGGACGTATTTGTAAGCTGGATCGCTCATCACTTTCTCTTGCGAGGCGAGGTATTCTTGATTGCAATCAGATTGCACAGAAGCACCACTGTGATCTTCGGCGATCAAACCGTGCCTTTTGTCCTGAGCGTACCGAAGTTTACTACCCAGTTTTGTAATCCCGAAAGCTACACCACCCCAGAAGCCAGCGGCCAAGATCATTCCGATCAACCATTCGTCCGTTGGAACGCTTCCGCGTGTAGCAGTGTATTCAAGGGACCTGAGGACAAAATGATTGCCTGCGCTCGAGGCGGCAACAAGGCCTGCAAAAACAAACCCCACCCACTTCGCTTGAAGGTCTCGGAAAACAAACCCAATCATCAGCGGTATCGCAAGTATGATCACAAATGGAAGAATTGCACTTGTCATTTCAAAGACTCCACTTCTTTTTTTTGGGGGCGTTCAGGAGAAGCGAGGCATTACTTTGAAACCCGGCATCATCAATCCTGGCACCCGCAAACACAGCACTTTTGAACAACCAAATTGCCGAGCACTTTCCAACTCAGCTCAACTTTGATCCTCGAAACACAGATGTGGGTTTCAACCTGACGTTTCTTTGGAGATCGCGCCAAGTTGTTGCGAGAAACTGCCATTCGAGCGCACTTTGAGCACTCTCTTTGCGCTTTGCCACTGGGGGTACGACCGACATCCCCCAGGCAGAGCTGTCGCTCACGGAACTCGGTTTTGGATTTGGGCGGGGGAGTTGTAGCGCTCTGCATTTCTGGTCGGTCTGGTACTCCACTGGCCGCCGCTGCACTTTCGCTGCACTACGCTGCAACTCTGACCATGTTTGGCCCATCACACCGTGTGTTTGCCTTGCATGTCACGTGCACTGCTGAACATGTCGCGTGTTGCACTTCATGGTATGGCATGCGACACTCAAGCCACTGACAACATGGACGTTCTCGCGCCGTGCAGTGTGTGTGAAAAAGACGTGCAGTGTATGTCAGCGTCAGACAAACAGCCGCCCGTGCACTGTCTTCGGGAGGCAGGGATCGGAGGTTCGAATCCTCTCACTCCGACAAATAAAATCAAACACTTGCGTTGATTTTGCGCCTCTCGAAAATCCAGAGTTTCTGTTACAAGTAACGAAAACCCCCGGATTCAGACTGCACACCCAAGAAGTTGCGAAATGAGAAAACCCGGCTAGGCTAATTGCATTATTAGGGGGGAAATTTCATGAAAATGATATTTGCGGCTGCCGCCGTGTGCCTTGCAAACGTGGCTAGTGCTTTAACCGTCACATTCGACCATAACCCGCCTTATCCAAGTGCGGGCGGAAGCAAAGCAACTTCAAACGGGTTCATCTATGATTACAGCACCGTTTACCTGACCGGAAATCATCTCGCCTTGCACGATGACAGCGGGATTCTATCGTCATCGATCAGCGCTCTTAACGGCGCGTCCTTTACGCCCAATCAGATTGACGTTCGCGGCTGGTCGCTGCTGAACAAGTCCGGCTCTGGACCTGCCCCTGTAGATGACTACCGAGCCCACACAGCCTGGGCTTATGCTGGCACAGCCCCACTTCCGTACCTAACATTTGACGGGATCAGAAACGGCGCGGTAGTGGCTACTCAGTCGGTCGGACCTACCCTGTGGAGCGTGTTGAATTTCACAAGCTCATTTGCGAACATTGACAGCCTGAAGCTGTCGCTGAACATTCCGAGCGCCCTTCGATTTACCGACTATGACCAAGTTGGGCCTGATACGGTCTGGTGTGAGGAATGGTGTTCTGAGTTCTGGGTAGACAATCTGAATGTCAGCTTATCCGCCGTACCCCTGCCCGCCAGCGGGTTGTTGCTGATCGGCGGGCTTATGGGGTTGTTGGGTTTTCGGCGCTTTAAGGCACAGTAACGGCTGCGGCAACCTATCCTACTGGAAGCGTGGGGGTTGAGACCGCACCTGTTTTGCCGCCCAGGTAGCTCGGGCGGGGGCGTCAAACAGGCTGCGCCCCAACCGTCTTCGCGCTGGCCGACGCGAGATCCGTGCATGGCGGTGCGACCTGCGGTGCCCGCCTTGATTTCGAAGTCATGATACTGATCGGTGAAAACCTGGTTGCCGAGGATCAGGCTATCGGTCGCCGCTGTTGCAGCCTGAACGTTGAAGTTGCGGGGTGTCTAAACTCAGGCGTCACTGTTGTACTTGTAAATTGGCTCGAGGCTTTCGATTGCTCCAGGGCTAACCTTCAAGTCTTTGATAAGCCCATCACCAACCGAATAAACCCATCCATGCAGCCGGGGGTACTCACCACCTTCCCGCGCCTTTTGAATGAATGACAGCTTTGCCAGATTCGAAACCTGTTCTTTGACGTTGAGTTCGGTGAAACGGTCCAAGCGTTCTTCTTCCGATTCAATCCCATCCAGAATAGGTCGATTGCGCGAATAGACATCCTTTAGATGCAAAAGCCAATTGTCCAAGTAACCATACGATTCATTGCTCATTGCTGCTTTGATTCCGCCGCATCCGTAGTGCCCGCAGACAATAATGTGTTTCACTTTCAGATAGTGAACCGCAAAATAGGCAACGCTCAGCAGGTTGGAGTCGGTGTGAACCACAAGATTTGCAATGTTGCGCTGAACAAAAATTGATCCGGGAAGAGAATTTGTAATCTCTGTAGCGGGCACTCTGCTGTCGGAACATCCGATCCACAAATATTCCGGTGACTGGCCTTCGGCCAATCGCTCAAAAAAGCCAGGGTCTTCATCTTTGATGCGATTCACCCAGTCTTTGTTGCCTTCAAGAAGTAGTTTGATTGACTCTGTCATGCTGGGTGTTCCCTTTTTGATCGCGCGTATGTGAAAGCCTAGTGAGTGGCGCTCGTCGAGTGTTGGTTTGGCCAAATAATGGATATTGCGTATCTGAACAAGTTAGTTTGCACCCATCATCCCGGCTCACATCTTATGCACCGGCCGAACTGTACGCAGGCAAACCCCGCAATTTCCGTTCAGCTTCCGAGCTTCACGGAAGGCACCTTCTTGGCAGGACAATTTGGCCCTACTCGACTGTAGTGTGATTGGCGGTCAACACTACGGCAAGCAGTACAGAAGCCCAAAGCCGCATACCTATTAAGGCGGTGTCTTAATCCGGGCCAACCGAACGCCGTGATCCGGCATGGCTGGCGCTGGGAAATCGGTCTTTTCCAAGCCTGCCAAAATCAGCCTTGGGGTGCATTTTTGGAGAAATCGACTTTGATGAAAGCATTATGAGCGGCAACGATATCTTCCAGTCGATCGGAAGTCTCGGCCCTGAAGGGTTCCAAGAATTGTCGACCGGCTGGAAATTCGCGGACGCGACCCGGTCTTTGTCAGAATGCGCGAAGCATATCTACAACACATCGACCTCGGGTTCTGTAAGACGTTGCTTGATCTTGGCTGCGGCACCGGGGTAGCCGCCCGCGCGTTGGCAGCACGTAAAGGGCTCGTCACTGAGATCACTGGAATAGATTACAGCCCGGAATTGGTCGAGGCTGCGACTTGCCTTGCCGCCGAAGAAGGCCTTGCAGGGCGGGTCAATTTCCGGAACGGCGGTTCCCATGCCCTGCCCGATCCTGATAACAGCTATGACGTGGTGCTCGCCCACACGCTTGTCAGCCATGTCAGCGATCCGGATGCGGTGATCGCAGAAGCTGCCCGGGTTGTGCGCCCTGGCGGCGCGGTCGCTGTCTTCGACGGCGACTACGCCTACCTGACCTTCGGAGCCGGAAATGCGGCGCAATATTGAAGTCGTCAACATGATACTTAATGCCGTGGTTGCCAATCCTCTGGTCCTGCGCAGGATGCCCGCAGTCATTGCGCGGCATGGCTTGAAACTGACGCATTTCCTGTCCGAGGTTCTCGCTAAAGCCCGAAATGGTTCATTCTTTCTGAACCTGGCCGATAGCTATATTCCGCTGGTCGTGCGCAATGGAGATATGTGCGAAGGTGAGGCCGCCGACTGGTTGTCCGCGCAGCACCGGGCCAGTAACGAGGAGACATTCTTCGGAGCGTGCAACAACTATACCTATGTCGCCCAGAAAACCTGAGCTCTGACTGCACGGGTTGAACACCACAACTCCACGTCATGAGTTTGCCGAGGCATGTGATTTTGTGTTTGACCTTTCGGGCCAGAACCCAGGTGAACCGGGCTTGTGAACCGACGGAGTTCATCTTGGCGGGTTTGATCACGGTTTATGCGATGGTTTTGTTTTGGCCGCCGGCCTCGGATCCTGAAAACTTCCAGTTTTTGCGACCCAAGTTCTGAGCATTTGCGCGAGCGAATTTACCTCGGTAGCCAAATGCGTGTTGAGGCGGAGCAAATCAGCCGGATCGTCGAAGGCGCTCCCCCGGTCCTTCGGCAATGCCGCCTTTTATGCCCCCAACAATTTTGAGGGTAAATCCTGAAATCGCCGAGTTCCCAGACTGTGTTTTCTATCCGTGGCGAAGCGGATGCTAGGTCTTTTGCGCCATTCGCTATGTACAGCGAAAAAAAACGCGGTGACACAGAGCCCCACCAGAGCCAAAGGTGCCCGCATTCAAATCGGTAAATCTGGTTTTGGGCCTATCACAAGAAAACCGTTGCCGATAATCGATTCTAAGGGCGTGAACGACGCGGCCGGGCGAGCAATGCTGCGGCACCGACAATGGCACCTAATATCCCATGCTCAAAGATATTGCGCCAACAACCTGTAATTTAGTTCACTTTGGTAAACCAGCCACCATACGCCATTCAAAAACCGGCAGCGAGCTCCGCACGGCGCATATTCCCTATAAGAAGTTAGCACATAATATTTGCCAGCAGATATTATGCCTGCGTGCTGACATGTCACCCATGATACGAAAGAAAGACGATATTGTCGGGTCCATGTTTTCCAACATCGCTCATCTCATCCAACTCCGGATTGATGAGACACTGAAACCATATGACTTGACCCGCCTGAAATGGTTCGCGATCAGGATACTGTCTCAGAATGAAGGACTGACCCAGACGGGATTGGAAAAAAGGCTCGAACTATAGACAGCCGCAACTGGAAAGCTTGTTGATAGGCTGATCGAACGTCGCCCCGACCCCGGCGACCGGAGAGCGCACCGCCTCCTTGCGACCGACAAATTCTTTGCGCTTTTGCCAGAATTGAAATCGTCGGGCGAAAGCATTCGCGATTGTTTTCTGTCGGGGCTGGACGAGCAGGAAATAGGGGTGCTTGGAAATTTCCTAAAAAGGATCAAATCGAACCTGACACTGACACTCGCAGGAGGTGCGACTTATTTTGCCCCATCTCCAGCCATTCGCTTGACAGCAAACCTGTGCAATCCCGATTAACAAAGGAAACGAGATACGCCGGTATGGGAGGAAAAAAGTTGGGGACTTCACAACAGACAAGGGACTGCCAAGCGCATGGAAGCTGCCATGTTTGCTCAACATAACCGTATTCGTGGTTGCGAAGCGCGTCTGCGTCGCGTTCCCCGACATCTGGTTGTCTCAAATCCGAAGCAATACCGTACGAAAGCCTGTCGAAAGCGGGCCGTAATTCTCAAGAGCACTCTGGGCAAGGCGGCAGACTGTGTCGGTCGTGGGATTTCGATCGCCCCTTGAAAAAACACTCAACACGAAAGCCAAGTACCGCATTCCACAAGGTAAAGGATCAAGCAGAAAGGAAGCCAAGTCGGTGATCAGTAGCAAGGAACTGCCGACTCGCGTTCACGAAAACGAAGACCGGAACTAGGCGTTTTGCGCGATCTTGCCCGCATTGGTCAGGCTACATTGGTCTAGGGAGGTTTCCAGAACCTTCCTGCAAATCCAAGGGTGTTGCTTGCCTCAATCAAGTACTCCGGTTTGATCGCCTTCCCAAAACTGATGACTGACAAATTCAGATGCACAGACTCACGTTATGAGCGGGGGACTGGTAAGGAGTCGTTCATCATTCTATCGACCAGCGACGGCAGAAACTGTATCGCGAATGTGCCTATTTGGCATGCCCTGCTCACTCAAGCCAGTAACGCCAGGTCATGGCCGGTGGTTTTTTTGCGCGTGGCCATGGACTTGGCGTCCTTGCCACCAATGGTCAGGGTGAGGTCTTTGAAAAACCCCTTACTGTCGAACCACCAGCGATGGGAATAGACTTTGGTTCGTTTTGGCTTCGGAACGTCGCGCTTGTATTGTTCATTGCAGTAAATGTCCCAATGGCCTTTGGTAGTGAGCGTTGGCATCCCAACATGGCCTGCGCGGTCGCGTCCGCCGTGGACTAGCCCGCCGGCCAGTGCCAACACCTTGTCCCGACCGCTGTAGTAATTCGTGAAGCGTTTACTGCGATTGCCAAGAACCAGCCCCCCCCACGCGCCTTTCTCCAGCCAGGCGGAATCCACATCGGCCGATGCAAACATGACCTGATCGACGCCCCAGTTGCCGCTTCCAGAACCCGCCGAGTCACCAAAATCAGAGAAGGCGCGCAAAACAACAAATGCCCCCATGGAATGCGCGATAAGATGAACTTTTGGGCGCGGCGACATGGCCAGCAACGGCAGTATTCCGTCGCCCACAAGATGAGGGGCCACTGCCTTGGCGTCGGAACGATCCTTGTCATAGCTGAGAACAGAACCGTCGCTTGGCCAGTCGAACGCAACGACCGCACCCTTGTATCCTTGTGATCTCACACCCTTTTCGATCTTGGCCAGCCGGTCCAGCATTTCCTTCTGGGACGTGTTGAAACCGTGAACGTAAATCAGGACGTCTTTGTCACCTCCTGCCTTCTGCACCATCTCAAGCCACTTCTTTTGCTTGATGATGCCTCCTTTCCGGATACGCCCGTCGGAACTTGTATGTGAGATCGAGACGTACCGGGTTTTCGCGGCAGGTTTTATCGTGAACTTCTTTTTTGAAGCGTTGTAAGTGCGCCGGGAGAAAAACAAAGCCATCCTGTGAACTCCTTTTAACCAATCCATAAAATCTGCCACAGAAAAGCGTTTCTGGCAAAATATTGGAGAACTTCTGATACTATGTAACCGTGCAACTGACCCGAAGCCTGCGAATTTCGGACAGCTGGCCGCAGAGTTGACACCAGGACCCGACTGCCCGGGAATAAGAGTATTCGAGAGGGATCTGTTCCAAAGAAATTTCTATCTAAATACCTTGGAGGGAATAATGACCGCGCGAGATATTTCATTTGCCAGTTTCAATTTGTTGAACCTTCACCTGCCTGGTCAGGCCATCTATGGCGACTCAGATGGATGGGATCAGGCCACCTATGAAAAGAAGATAGCGTTCACCGCGAAGGCGCTGAGCAGAATTGATGCGGACGTGGTCGGCGTGCAGGAGCTTTGGGCCGAGGACGCGCTGCAAGCGGCGCTGGACAACTCGTCCTTGACGGGAACCCATACACTGTTGGTGCCCGAGGATCACAATGACAAGAAGATCGTATGCGCCGCCGCTGTGCGTTCGGACATTCTGGTGGATCAACCAGAATGGATCGAAGATTTTCCCGAGGAATGCGTTTTGCAGTCGACAGGCGATGATCCGCAGCAACCTGATATTTCCGTGGCGCTGGATGGCTTTTCCCGCCCTGTCATGCATTTTCAGGTCCGCCCCGATCCTCGGACACCGGTTATTCATGTGTTCGTCTGTCATTTCAAATCCCGCCGCCCGGCCCAGATCTGGCGCGAGCGGGGTTGGTATGACAAGGACGTTCACGGCCCGCATATCACGTCACTGGGCTATGCTATCTCGACCGTGCGCAGAACCGCCGAAGCGGCCGCTTTGCGCGTGATCATAACCAACCTGACAAAGAAAACGGATACCCCTGTGGTTCTGATCGGCGACATGAATGACGGCAAGGAAAGCAACACGCTCAATATTCTGTCAGAACAGCCAACCTACCTGTCGCCTCTGTCTTCGGGAGGAGCCGACAACGCGCTTTATACCGCGCAAACCATGCAGGAATACCGTTCGACGCGCGACGTATATTACACGCATGTGTTCAAAGGACAGCGCGAAAGCTTGGACCACATCATGTTCAGTCAGGAGTTCTACGATAATTCGAAGAAACGCCTTTGGGCCTTTGACGAGATGCTTGTGCAGAATGACCACCTGAACCATGACGATCATAAAGAAAGCGGAACCACGGATCATGGGATTATTCGCGTGGGTTTTCAGTGGAAGCCTGCGCCCGGCCAAGGCAGTTGATATTGTTTGGTTTCCGGGTACTTCCTGACCATTTTTATGGCCATATGGGATCACGCCGGATTCGCCACCCGGCTACCTGGATGGCTTTTTTGGCACTTCCACAACCTGTGCCATTGAACGCGGACAACCATAGCGGCTTGAGACGGCATCGGTGTAATCGGGCGGAACGCTCCCCCTCAGGTTGCGTAATTGCAAGTTTTATGTTATGTTTTTAGATATTTAGTATGAACATTTGATCGGCGCAGCCGTTTTTTAGTTTTTTGTGGAGTAACTGATGCGGTATCTTGTTGTTATCATTTTGATATTGGTTGCCGCGAACGCGGTGATCAAAGAGTCTGCGGCCTACGCCAATACTTCCTGCAATCCCAAATATGAAAAATGCGGCTGGTAGTGCGGTTACGCGAAACTCTTTGATTGACGCAACAGAGTCGGGGAACCGAAAACATGGGCAACTATGCTGTTTGGGCCATCGGTCTGGGTGGGCTGATACTGCTGTTCGAGGCGTACAAGGAATACACAACCTCTGACGCCGTGGACAATCTGAAATCCAACAACCAGGCATCTCGTAAAGAGCTTGAAAACGTCCGAATGTCCGCACTGACCACCAAGGCCGAAAACCGCCGAGGTCTGGCGATATATATGGTGTTCTTTGTCGGCATCTACTTCGTGATGCTGATGTCGCCGGAACTGATCGCGACCTTTGTGATGGGCAGCAAGGAAGCGACGGCTGCGACAGGCGGGTCCAACGTTGTGGCCCGATCCATCGTTAACCCCGAGGCTGGTACGGGGCCTGCCGTTGATCCGCGTACTCTGCCGTTTTGGCTGGCCATCGCCATCACCTTTGGGGCCGCTTCGCCCACCTTTCAGGTTATCGAGCGCAAAATCCGCGCCATCGCCTATTTCTTTGCCGGTGTACCCAGAAACATTTTTCGGGTGCTGCAATCTCTCGAAGATCTGAATTACGGCAGCTATGGGGATGGCGAGACCCTGCCGCTGTGGAAAGCTTTTCGTGAGAAGATCGCGGCAAGCAAAGTTGACCCGATCATGGATGGAATGGTGCAAAGCATCGAAAGCTCGTTGCGCTGTATCGATTTGCTGCAACCGCCAATCATCGGGCCGCAAAGCTCGGCCTTCCGGCAATTGTTCAACGAAGATACCCCTCTGGCGCGGATCGACGACCTGCGATCACGGTACGCCAGCATTCTGGGCCGCATTGCTAACTTCAAGCTGGAAAAAGACACCTTGCAGAGCCTGCAGGATGAAACCGCAAAACTGGCGGACTCGATGCAGTGTCTGTTTGCGCTTTATTCGATCAGGTCGCGCAAAGTGCCCGAAGCGCTGATGAACACGCCAACGGCACAGATCATCGAAAAAGTGACTGGTGAAGACACCGCGCAATCCCTGCACGACATCACGCTTGCAAGTATTTTCGGGGCGGTTTTCAGCTATGTCCTGGTTGAACAGGTGGCCATGTTCAGCAGCAACGTAAGCGATGCGACCGAATTGCGCGAAATCTGCGCCGCCATGCTGATCCCCCTGATCCCGTCACTTATCCTGCTGGCGTTTCTTACCATACTGCTGCGGCATCTCAGGATGGATCAGGGCAGCTGGCCCCGCAGTGACGATATACAGATTCCGTTCTGGGACTATGCCAAGCTTGCTTTCTGGCCCGCCTTCCTGGCCACGGTTCTCTATGGTGCGATAACCTGCATCGGCGCGGATGGTGTCGTTCGACACGCGCTGGACGGTGACGGCAGCGCGATGATCACAACAGGCCTGAATTTCCTGAAGGATGAAATCGAACAGTTGCCGCGCATCTTTTTGCTGTCTTACGTGACGGCCTGCGCCCTGTTGTTCGTTGCGGATCAGCATGACCGGATGCGCTGGTTCGTGACAGTTGGTATCGCCCTGGTGGTATCGGCATTCCTTCTGATGGTGGCAAATCTGGCCGCAAGCCTGTTCAATATAGTCCCCCCGGCGACTGGCCTTGGCCTGCTGGACATCGCAATCATGGTAACGCTTCCCTATTCCATTTTCCTGGTCTTTTACGCAATTGCCGCCGAACTGGCTGAAACCGGGTCGATGAAGAAAATCCTGTCAGTTGTCGGCACCCGCATCCGCGAGCCCCAGAGATCGGATGGTCGCTCATGACACGCCCTGCTGTTTTGGCGTTCGCCTTGGCGGTTTTGGCCTGGCAAGGCACTGCCTCTTCTGTCACGGCCGAAGCGGACCTGATCGTTGGCGTGCGAACGGACGCCCCGCCTTTTTCGTATCTCGCGGTGCGTGATCGCGAAGGACGTTTGACCAGCGATACGCCGCCTCTTGCGTCGGGTGAGGTGTTCACCGGCTACATGGTCAATATCTGCGCCACGGTCCTTGAAGAACTGCAGAAGTCCCGCGATTTCACCGTTGAATGGAAGGCTGTCGAGGCGCGGGACCGGTTCACCGACCTACAAAGCGGCAAAATCAACATTCTCTGCGATCCGGCCACCATTACCCAAGAGCGTTTGTCCTATCCCGGCGTGCTTGTTTCCCCGCCGGTCTATCTGTCTGGTGTCGGAAGGGCGGAGACGACGCGTGACCAGTGGGCTGGTCACTGGCCCTGTATCGGCCCGGTCGCAGGGATCGTGGAAGGCACCACGGCACCGCGCTCTATTAGGCTGATTGCAGAAAAATACGGTTTCGGCGAGACATTCTCGGAAATCGTTAGAATGCATCCGGATGTAGACAAGGTTGTTCTCAGCGACGATGAGAAAAAACGCCTGACCGATTGCCCGGATGCCGTGGCTGGGTTGACGTGGGATGTGGGTTCGCTTGCTAAATATGTCGGCGCCGATGCGGCCGATACAGATCCTGACGCTGCCTATGTTGTCCGCAGTTACCCAAACCATGAAAAACTGGCGCAAGCGCTGTGCGACGGGCAAATCTATTACTCGGTTGGCGATCTTGAGATCGTGACGCTGGCATTGAAATCCTACATTGAAAGAAACCCGGATTGTCAGGCCCGTGCGGACGCTCAGGTCTATTCTGAAGAGCGCTATGGCATTTTCGTCCACTTGTCAGATCAGATGAACAGTTCGGACCAACTCACCTTGGCGTTTCTACAGCAGCTCACGATCGAGATCCACAAGGGTCACGATTCAATCCTTGTGCGAAGTTTTTCGGATAATTTTGACCGCAACAAGATTTCACGCTCCTTGGATCTGTTCCTGTGGAATCTGGTCGCCGGGGCCAACTGACGGCGGACGTGTCACCCAAGATAGTCTCGCAGCGCAGGCGGCGGGTTATCAAAAAGTGTGGATGTCTCGGTGACCGGGTGCGCCAGCCCATCCGCCACCAGAACCGAATGACTTGCGATTCGTCTTGCATCCTGTGGATCATGGCTGACCATCATCATTGTCGTTCCGGCCTCGGTCGTCAGGGCGGAGACAAGATCCAGCATTTCCGCCTTGAGCGCCGGCCCCAGAGCGGCAAACGGCTCGTCCAGCAAAAGCAAAGGCCGCTGTTGTACCAGCACGCGGGCAAGGGCAACACGGCTTTGTTGACCGCCCGACAATTGTGCCGGTCGCCGGTCCGCCATATCGGGCAAGCCAACACGATCCAACGCGGAATGCACCTGTGCCTGCTCATCGGCTGACAACCGGCCGTTCGGATGCAAACCCAGGGCGATGTTCTGGCCAGCGGTCAGATGAGGAAACAAGTTCCCATCCTGAAACAGCATCGCCAGCGGGCGCTGCCCCGGCGGTAATCCGGTAATATCGCCGCCGCGCCAGTAAATTTGCCCCGCGGCCAGATCGCGAAACCCAGCGATCGCTTCTAAAAGGGTCGACTTTCCCGCACCGGAAGGACCAATGATCGCAACCCGTGATCCGGTTTCGATTTGCAGGTTCGCGCATAATACGAAATCGCCATTTGAAATCGCACAGCCATCAAGCTTCAGCATGCCAGCGCCCTCCTCGATCCAAAAGCCAGAATGCCCCCATCGAAAGCGCCAGCAGCAACAGGGCGCCACCGGCCGCTGCCTCCATCTGATAGGCTCCCATCAGCCGGTAAATCTGAAGCGGAAGCGTAGCAATTTGTGCATCGGCAAATAGCGCGATGACCCCCAGATCCCCCGTGGACAGCGCCGCCGCCAGACCCGCGGCAAATCCGATTTGCGGTCGCAGGCGGGGCAGCAGAATGCGTGTCACAAAACTCCATCTGCTCATATCCAGTGACAGTGCCAGACGACCGTATTGCGCAACAACCTCGCGCGTCGATGGAACAAGTATCCTCAGGGCAAAGGGCAACGCCATGACGGCATTCACCAGAGCCGTTACAGGCAGGGCCAGAACAGTAGGGTTGGCAAGTGGGCGGATCAGGATGAACAGCCCGGTGCCGATGACCAGAGGTGACGCTGCCAATCCAAGAATACCGCAGAGTTCGACGATCCCGTATCGCCCGGTTGCAACCGTCATCGCCATCGGCAAGGCCAGAAGCAGCAGAACGACGGTGCTGGCTGCCGCGACCAAAACGGATATCAAGGCCGCCCGGTACACCAGCACCGATATCTCGAACACTCCCGAAAGTCCGGAGATCACGACCGAGGTCAACGGCAGCAGGAGAAAGACCGCCGCTGCGCTGATCCAGAAGGCATCAAACGCCCGCGTCCCTTCATCCCAGCGTCGGATGGAACGATCCAGCCCGGCACCAAACCCGTCACCCCTGGAGAACCTGAGCGCTGCCAGGGCCGCAGTCGCGGTCAGAACCAGCTGCACCCCGGACAGAAGCGCGGCGCGACCCAAGTTGAAATCATAGGTAAAGGCCTGGTAAATCGCGAGTTCTATCGTGGTCGCGCGTGGTCCACCACCCAAAGTCAGGGCAACTGCAAAACTGGTCAGGCAAATGGCAAAAACAACGGCCAGAACACCGGGCAGGATACGCGCCAGCATAGGCATTTCGATCAGCCGGAACATGGCCCATCCGTTGCAACCCAACTGGGCGGCCAATCGAAACCTTTCGGACGGAATCTCCTGCCACCCCTGCAAGATCAGACGCGTGGCCAAGGGGAGATTGAAAAAGACATGCGCCAGAACCACGCCATGCAGCCCGTAGATACGGATCGGCGGTAGCCCAAAAACCGCTAGAACGTCTGAAATCCAGCCCGCTCGGCCGAAAACCTGCAGCAAGCCGATGATGGCGACAATGACCGGCAAAATGAACGGCGCCCCCAGCAGCGCGATCAGAACCGCCCGCCCGCGAAAACGCCGCCGGGCCAGCGCGCGGGCGACAGGAACGGCAAGCCCTGCACTGAAAATGGCGGACAACACCGCCTGAACCAGCGTGAACCGAAGGGCTGACCAATCGGCCGGTCCGAACCCACTTGCGGAGTCGGCGCGCAGGGCAACTGCGGCGAGCGTACCAAGAATAAGCACGGCAATCAGTGTCGCCGCGCCAATACCCGGCGTCGGATTTACTGGCTGAGCGCGCCCAGCCATTCCGCCAACGCCTCGTCCCGCACGGCTGCCGCCTGATCAGAATCCAGCAGCAAAGATTTTTCCGGTACGGTCAGTGTATCAAACCCTTCGGGCAGGCCCGCCGCAGGCGTTACCGCCGGATACATCCAGTTGGTTGTCGGAATGATCTGCTGAAAAGCGTCCGAAACCATGAACTGCAAAAACTGGTCCGCCAGTTCAGGCTGATTGGTTCCGGCCAGTTTCCCGGCTACTTCGACCTGCATATAGTGACCTTCGTCAAATGCCGCCGCCGCCTTGCTTGCATCTTCTTCAGCGATCAGGTGATAGGCAGGTGATGTGGTGTAACTGAGAACCATGTCAGCCTCACCCTCAAGAAACAGTCCATACGCCTCGGACCAGCCCTTGGTGACGGTCACGATATTATCAGCCAGTCCTGCCCAGATTTCGGGGGCTTCGTCACCATAGGCGGCTTTGACCCACAGCAACAGGCCAAGCCCTGGTGTGGATGAACGCGGATCCTGAATGATGATTTTGGTATCACCGTCGGCCAGCTCACGGAAATTGGCCGGTGCTGCTGCGTCGGCATTATGGACAAACGCGAAATACCCCCAGTCGTAAGGCGCGAATACGTCATCGTTCCATTCTACGGGCAAAGTGTATTCGGCGCTGACCGAACTGGGCGCAAACAGGCCGGTTTCCTTTGCTGCCGCAATCAGGTTTGTGTCCAGACCCAAGACGACGTCTGCATCCGAGTTTTCACCTTCCAGACGGATGCGCGACAACAGGGCGGCACCGTCTTCCACTCCAACAAGGTTCAGTTCGCAGTCGCAGACCGCTTCGAATGCTTCCTTGACCTGCGGACCCGGACCCCAATCCGAGACGAAGCTGTCATAAGTAAAAACGGTCAGCTGAGGTTTGTCGGCGGCGATAGCCGAAGTCGCGCTCAGAATTCCCGCAGCAATCAGCAGATGTTTCATGTCATCCTCCATTGCGGCGAGAGGGCAAGGGTGGATGAAACCGTCACCTTTCCCTCCGCCGGTTCTAGCCGGTTCAGGTTCAACGGGTTCGCTATGGGCGTCTCAGCGCGGCATTCCGCGCACCCCGAGGTGAGGCCGTGATTAGGGTGATGTCGAAACAATTTCAACCAAATTCGCCCTTCACGCTTCACTGGCATGAAGGATGCTTCTCAACTGGCGGGATCAGGGCAGATCAGCCTGCGAGCCCAGGCTTTGAACCTGCAGCCATTCAATCGCGGCCCGGGTCTCGCGTCGCGATCGGCCAAGTCCTGTGCTCTCGACGAAGTAACCATGAGTGGGTGTTATTTTTTCATCAAACAGACGCACGACGCGACCTTCGGCCAGATCCTGATCGATCAAGGGCAGCCAGCCGACAATCGCGCCCTGCCCTTCTGCGGCACCCCGCAGCAGAACATTGGCATCTTCAAAGATCGGACCACGCAAAGGGCCATCAACCGGGACATTCATCGCCCGGAACCAGTCGAGCCAACCCCAGTGGTTCCTTTGATGCAACAGCGGACAGTGCAACAGGTCTTGGGGCTCATTCACCGGGCCGTGCTTCAGGACAAATGCCTCCGACGCTATGGCAACGGGGGCAAGCTCGATCAGCTTGATCGCATTTTCGGGCATCTCGGCCATTCGTTCCCAGCGGATCACGATGTCGATGTTTGCTCTGTTCAGCGTGCCGGGTTGATAAGAAGGAACCACCTCCAGCTCGATCTCGGGGTGGTCGTCCCAAAAATCACCGATCCGGGGCATCAGCCAGCGGGCGGTGAAAATCGGCCCCGCAGCAAGTCGGACCACTTTGCGGGAGCTGCGGCGAACCGAGCGCACCGCGTCATCCAGAATTTCAAATGCCTGAGCCGTTGCTGCCGCCAGACGCCTGCCATCTTCGGTCAACGCGACCTCGCGCCCGGCCCGTTCAAACAGCTTGACGCCCAGCTGCTCTTCCAGCCCTCGAATGTGATGGCTGATCGCCGTGGGTGTGACCGACAATTTCTCGGCCGCAATTCGAAAACTGCCCTGGCGGGCGGCTGCATCGAAGGCGCGAAGGGCGGGAAGAGAGGCGGTCACGAATTTCCCTAATGTAAGTTTTACTCATCAATTGCTGAGAAAACGGCTTTTGTAAACAAGCCCTATGGCTGTGTAGGCTGACTTTGAATGAAGCTGAGCTCATGATATTAGGCCCATGTCTACGCGCCGGCGCGGTCGCAAGGACCGTCTGACACAAGATAACAGCGACGAGGCCAGCCCTGCGGTATGGCCGGGTGTGATTGGCGGGTGCCTGAAACCGCTGTCCCCGAATGAAGTCGCTCAGACCGAGGAAGCCGCATTGCTGCTGCTTGAGACCCTCGGACTAAGTCAGCCGACCCCATCCATGGTCGACAAGGTGACGGCAGCGGGCGGGACGCTGGGCGATGACGGACGATTGTTGTTTCCGCGCGCCCTTGTGCGCAAGTCGATCAAGCAGGCAAGGCGGAATTTCGTCCTTTGCGGGCAAGTTCCTGAAAACGATCTGCGGATCGAAGGCACGCGGGTCCATATGTCAACCGGCGGCGCCGCGCCGGGTGTCTTCGACATCGATACGGGCCACTACCGCCCTTCAACCCTGGCCGACCTGTATGATGCCGCCCGACTGGTCGACAGGATGGAGAACATCCATCATTTCAGCCGTCCGGTCGTTGCGCGCGACGTTGACCCTGCTGCGGCAATGGACCTCAACACTGCCTATGCCTGCCTGATGGGCACGTCCAAGCATGTTTCCGTCTCGATTACCGAACCCGAAAACGTCCCGGCCATTGCCCGCCTTTGTTACAGGATCGCAGGTGACGAAGCCGCCTTTCGCGCGCGACCGTTCCTGACTGTCATGGTCTGTCATGTTGTGCCGCCCATGCGCTTCGCAGAAGAGGCTTGTGAAGTGCTCGAGGCCGCTATTCTTGCGGGTTTTCCGGTACAATTGATCAGCGCGGGACAGGCCGGGGCCACAAGCCCGGCCACTTTGGCCGGGTCACTTGTACAGGCCGTGGCTGAAACGCTCGCCGGATTGGTTTTTGCCCGCCTGGTCGATCCGCAGGTTCGCGCGGTTTTTGCACCCAAACCTTTGGTCGCCGACCTGCGCACCGGGTCGATGTCTGGTGGCGGAGGGGAACAGGCGATCCTGATGGCCGGTGCGGCGCAGATGGGGCGGCATTTCAACTTGCCGACTTCGTCCATAGCCGGGATTACCGACGCCAAGACACTGGATTCCCAATACGGGGCTGAGAAATGCCTGGCAGTCGCCATGGCGGCACATGCGGGATCGAACATTGTCACGCAGGCCGCTGGCAGTCATGCCAGTCTTCTGGGCGTTTCATTGGAAGGCTATGTCAGCGACAACGACCTTTTGGGCAATGTGCTTCGAACAATCCGTGGGATCGAAGTTACGACCGACAACATTGCAGCGCAGGTGATCGCCGATGTGTGTCGGGGTCCGGGTCACTACCTGGGTGAGGTTCATACCTACGACCGAATGAAATCGGACTATTTCTATCCTCATGTTGGCGACAGGCGCACACCGGTTGACTGGCAGGAAGACGGCGCGCGTCCAGTCGGTGAAGTTGCGAAAGCCAAGGCGCGTGAGTTGCTTGCAAATCACTTCCCCTCACATGTTCCGGATGCGGTCGATCGCGATGTGCGACAGCAATTCGACATTCGACTGAGCCGCCGCCGGATCGGGAGAGAGCCATGACCGATCGCACTGACGGCGCTTTCAGCGCGCTCGAAACAAGAACAATCCATGGGGCTACTGCATGACTCTGCCCCACCATGCCCGCACCATCGTGATAGGCGGCGGCGTGATCGGGTGCTCGGTCGCCTACCATCTGGCCCGTGAGGGTCGCAAAGACATAATCGTGCTCGAACGTTCCAAACTGACCTCGGGCACCACATGGCATGCGGCGGGTCTGGTGCGTCGCTTGCGCCCGTCGGCCACTCTGACAAAGCTGATCAACTATTCGATTGACCTATATGGGGCGCTCGAACGTGAAACCGGGCAAGCGACGGGCTGGGTTCAAACCGGGTCGCTGACGCTGGCCACAAATGATGATCGCCTGATCAACATCAAACGTCAGGTTTCACTGGGCCGTGCGTTCGGGCTTGAGGCCGAAGTGGTCGATACGGCCCGCGCGCAGGACCTATGGCCTCTGATCAAAGTGGACGACGTCCTGGGGGCAGTCTGGTCACCCGCCGACGGCAGGGTCAATCCAACCGATGTAGCGCTGGCGTTGTCGAAAGGGGCCCGGGCGCGTGGTGTGCAAATATTCGAGGACACCAAGGTAACGGGTCTGGAAAAAAAAGCCGGTCGGATTGCAGCCGTCGAAGTCGGTGACCACCTGATCGAAGCTGAGGAGGTGGTGATCGCATGTGGACTGTGGTCCCGCGAAGTGGCGGCCATGGCCGGCGCGCATATGCCCCTTTACGCCTGCGAGCATTTCTACATGCTGACCAAGCCGCTGCCCGAAGTGCAGGCGCTTGGGCCGGGCGCACATCTGCCGACACTCAACGATCAGGATGCGTTCCTGTACGCCCGCGACGATGTCGAAGGGCTTCTGGTGGGTTCATTCGAACCCCATGCCAAGGGCCTGCCGCTGGATCGCCTGCCTGCTGATTTCAGCTTCGACCTGCTGGACGAAGACTGGGATCATTTCATGCCAATGATGGAAAACGCGCTGCGACGCATTCCCGCGCTGGAGCGTGCCGAAGTGCGGATGCTGCTGAACGGTCCTGAGAGTTTCACCCTCGACGGCCAGTTCATGTTGGGAGAAAGCTCGGATGTTCCTGGCCTGTTTCTGATCGGCGGGATGAACTCCACCGGTATCGCGCTGGCCGGGGGCGCGGGCATGGCAATGGCCGAATGGATCATTGCCGGCGAGCCGACGATGGAACTAAGCGAAGCCGATATCCGGCGGTTCAGCCCGGAGATGAACGTACTGGGCGCGCTGGAGGCACGCATTCCCGAAGTTCTGGGACGCCACTACGACAATCCGTACCCCGGGCGCTCGATGGAGACTGCGCGGGGGCAGCGTCGCTCGCCTGTTCACGAGGGGCTGGTGGCCGCAGGGGCACGATTTGAATCCCGCGGCGGATGGGAACGTGCAGTGCATTTCGGCGGTGAAGCCGCCCACTTGCCGCTGACCTTCGGAGTGCCCGCATGGCGCGAGCAGGTCGGCCGCGAAGTGGCCGCCTGCCGCCAGGGTGCCGCCATTCTGGACCAGAGTGCGTTCGGCAAGATCATGATCCAAGGCCCCGATGCCTGCGCCTTTCTGAACCGGCTGTGTGCGGCGCAGATAGATGTTGCCGAGGGTCGGATTGTGTACTCGCAAATCCTGAACAAACGTGGCGGAATCGAGAGCGACGTGACGGTTCAGCGGCACGGCCCGCAAACCTTCCTGATGATCACGGGTGCAAGTGAAGTTGTGCGTAACCTGAAAAGGATGCGTGAAACGCGGGGCGTATTTCGTGTTGAGTTTACTGATGTAACAAGCGGATATGCCATCCTGGGTCTCGCCGGACAAAGGGCCTGCGATGTTCTTCAAGCGACCACAAACACTCCCCTGCCCGATCTTAAGAGATTTCAATTCAGGCCCGCTGAAATCGGCCTCGCCGGTAGCTGGGTCGGCCGCCTGAGCTTTACCGGCGAAGAAGGGTTCGAACTCTATATCCCTGCCGAAATGGCGATGGCCGCGCATGAGGCGCTGGTGAGGGCCGGCGCGACCCATGCTGGTCTCTTTGCTAGTGGTTCTTTGCGGATTGAAAGCGGCTTTCGGGTCTTTGGCCACGAACTGACCCCCGGCACCACACCCGTCGAAGCCGGGCTTGCGGCCTTTTGCGCCTTTGGCTCTGGTTTTGTGGGTGAAAATGCGCTGCTCGAGCTGGAGCCGAAAAAACGGATCGTTTCGCTGCTGTTTGATGATCCGGCCGCGATACCGATCCACGATGAGCCGATCTATCTGAACGGGCGCGCCATCGGGCAGATAACGTCGTCGGCCTGGAGTTATCGGTTCAACCGATCTGTGGCCTTGGCAGTTGTGCACGATATCCAGCGGTCTTTCGAAGAGAAATCCTGGACTGCGGATGGCACGCTGCCTGTTGAAGTTGAAATCGCCTGTGTGCTGTTTTCGGCGCAGGCCACTTTGAAACCCGCGAAGGAAGCATTTTCGTGACGGACGTGACGCGCACCACCCGTGTCGCCATCATTGGCGGCGGTATCATGGGGGTCGCTGCGCAATTTCAGTTGGCCGAAAACGGCTGGACAGATACGATTCTGTTCGAGAAAGCGGAATTGACAAGTGGCTCGACCTGGCACGCCGCGGGGCAGATCGCTCACGCCTTGAGCAGCCGTATCGCGGGATGGATCAACAAGACCTCGATCGCAACCTACAAGCAGGTTGAAAAAGAGACGGGCCAAAGCATCGGCTGGCATGAAGTCGGCGGTTTTCGCATTGCCACAACCGATGATGAGGTTGACTGGATGAAATCCATCATGGGTGTGGGCAAGATGCTCGATCTGCCGATGGAACTGGTCGGGCCGGATGAGGTTGCAAAAGGCAATCCGTTTTATAAGGTCGACAACGTCAAGGCGGCAGTCCGGACGTTCGAAGACGGACATATCGACCCGTCCGGCGTGACCCAGGCGCTGGCAGCGGCTTCCCGCGCGCGTGGGGCCAAAATTGACCGCCGCAATCAGGTTCTGGGCGCAAGCCGACGAGGGGACATTTGGCTGCTGCGCACGGAAAATGGTGAAGTACTGGCCGAACACGTGGTGATCGCCGCAGGCAGCTATGCCAATCAGGTTGGCGAGTGGTTTGGTTTGAAAATCCCCTCGGTCTCGTGCCTGCATCACTATCTGGTCACTGATGCCGTGCCTGAATTCGAAAACCGCCCGGAACTGCCGGTTATGCGCGACAACGCCTTTGGCGGGTATATCAGACAGGAACAGAAGTCCGGCCTGATCGGAATATACGAAGGCCATGTTTGCCCGACCGTCTGGACAATGCCGCAGGGTGCGACCTGGAAGGCCGAAAATGAACTGTTCGAGGCCGATTACGACTCGATTGGCGACTTCTTGATGATCGCCTTTGAAAAAATGCCTGTCCTTGCTGATCTGGGCATCAAGCGAGTGGTTCGGGGTGCAATCACACACACACCCGACGGGGGGATGCTGGTTGGGCCCTCGGGTGCGCCGAATGTCTGGCTGTCCTGTGGGTCGTCTATCGGCCTCGCGTGGGGCGGCGGTGCGGGCAAGGTGCTGGCCGACTGGATGGTTCACGGCGAAACGCAGATCAACACAAGGACGATGGACCCGCGCCGTTACGGCGATTTTGCCAGTGACACCTTTATCGTCGAACGCACCAAAGATGAATTCATGCGTCGCCATGACACGCCCTGCCCTGGCAAGCAGTTCACGTCCCTTCGCCCGATCAAGCGACATCCGCTGTATGATCGGTTGGCCGCCAAAGGCGCGGTTTTCGGCGAGATCGCAGGGTGGGAACGCCCACGGTATTTTGGCATGCCGGGTGAAGTCGAGCAGGTAGGCTGGGGGCACCAGCCATGGCACACCAACGCGATGACCGAGGCGCAAGCAACCCGTGCGTCTGCTGGCGTAATTGATCTATGCGCATTTGCTCAGTTCGAAATTTCAGGCCCGGATGCCTGCAATCTGCTGGACAGGTTGTCTGCAAACACAATCCCCTCCCGCGACGGAGGCATAAGCCTGAACCACCTGTTAACGCCCAATGGACGGTTCGAAACCGAGATGACGATCTGGCGCATTGCCCGGGATCGGTATTTCACAGGCTCCGCAATAGCCCGCGCCAAACCGGACTTTGATTGGATCCGATCGCACATTCGGCCAGGCGAGGACGTGCGGATGATCAACCGAACTTCGGACTGGGGGATGCTGGCCCTGTCCGGTCCGAACTCGCGCAAAATCCTGCGTGAACTTACCGACGCGGATCTGTCGAATGCCGCCTTCCCCTGGTTGTCGGGGCAGGAAATCACCGTGGCGGATGTGCCAGTCTATGCCCTGCGAGTATCTTTTGTTGGAGAGTTGGGTTGGGAGATTCACGCGCCGCTGCACCGGATCGCGGAGATGTATGATGCGCTCCACGCGGCAGGTGCCGGGCACGGCCTGATTGATCTTGGCAGTTACGCCTTCAACGGCATGCGAATGGAGAAGGCCTATCGCGCGTCGGGCGAACTGACCACCGATGTCGGTCCGCTGGATGTCGGTTTGGACCGTTTCGTTCGTGCAGAAGGGCGCGATTTCATTGGGCGGAATGCCTTGTTGGCCCACGTACCGGAATGGGAACTGCTTTATTGCGAACTGCACTCAGATCGTTTCGACATTCATGGCGGAGAACCCGTCTTGCATAATGGCGTTGTTGTCGGCCTGACAACGTCGGGTGGATATGGTTACACGATCGGAAAATCTCTGGGCTGGCTGTTCGTGCGCAGGGGTACGGCGCGAAGTGGGCTTTCGGTGCAGATTCTGAATCAGGACATACCCGTTACAGTCCATGACGAAGCGCTTTTCGACCCAAAGAACCTGCGCTCCCGATCCGAGGAGTAAATGATGACCACGATCAATGGCGGTGAGGCCGTCTATCGCGTTTTGAAGGCCAACCGGATCGACACGGTATTCGGATTACTCGGCGGCTCGATGCTGGAACTTTACGACGCAATGTATCGCGGCGGCGATATCGCCTATGTCGGCGCCCGGGATGAACGCGCGGCTGGGCACATGGCAGATGCCTGGGCGCGCATGACGGGCAAACCCGGGGTCGTCCTCGGCGCGCAGGCCGGCCCCGGCGTGGTCAATATTGTAACTGCCGTAGCCGAAGCTCATCTGGCCTATTCACCGCTTGTCGTCATAGCGGGGGCGATCAGCCGGTCCGATCAGGCCAAGGATACGTTTCAGGAAGTCGACCAGGTCGCGTTGTTTGCTCCGATCTGCAAGCGTTCGGTGATGGTGACCGATCCCAGCCGACTGGCGCCAATGCTCGAAGATGCGATCCGACTTGCAAGTTCGGGTAGACGCGGGCCGGTGGTCTTGCATGTCCCACGCGATCTTTTCGCGGCCCAGGTTCCGCCCATTGCGCCGGAGCCCGTCAAAATAGCCCGTCCCGGCCCGCCTGCACCCGAGGATGTGACCGCGATAACCAGACTGCTGTCCGGCGCAAAGCGCCCAGTGATTTTCGCAGGTGCCGGGTTTAAGTGCACTGCCGAGGATGACACGCTGACAAGGCTTGCCGAAACGCTCGAGGTTCCGGTGGTCGCTTCAACCGGGCATGCGGATGTCATGCGGCATGGTCATCCCTGGTTCGCCGGACAGGCGGGGCCACGTGGCAATCGCGTCGCCTCGCGCCTGACCAAAGAGGCAGACGTTATGGTCGTTTTGGGCGCGCGGCTTGGGTTCAACTCGACCTTTCACAGCAATGACTATGTCGGGGCCGATACCCGAATTGCCCATGTCGATATCGAAGGGTCCGCCGTCGGTCGCTATTTTCCGGCTGAGATCGCAGTTCAGGCAGACGCCTGCCAAACGGCCGTCGCATTGACCGAAAAATGTTCAAAGCCCGCCGCTGATCCATGGCGTATTTCTTTTCAGGACGACATGAAAACCTTGCGTGCTGAACGCGATGAAGAGGCCAGGATCGCCACGCGGCCAATGCACCCCAGACGCGCCTTGGCGGAAATTCGGAAAGTACTGCCCGAGAATGCAATTGTAACGCTGGATACCGGCAACACGTGTCTTCAGGCAGCGGACCGGCTGGCCCACTATGCACCCAGGTCCCTGATCACACCGCTGGACTTCGGATTGGTCGGTTTTGGTCTTCCGGCGGCAATTGGCGCCAAGGCCGCCGCCCCGGATCGACCGGTCGTGGCAATCATGGGCGACGGCGCGATCGGATACACGATGATCGAAATTCAGACAGCAATCTCATATGGATTGCCGATAGTGATCGTGGTCCTGGATAACGAGGCATGGGGAGCGGAAAAAGCATATCAACAGGAGTTTTTCGAAGGCCGTCTGCTTGGTGCCGAAATCGCCTCGCCCGGGTTCGACCGGTTCGCTGAGTTGTGTGGCGGCAAAGGAATCTGGATAGAGTCGCCGGAGGATCTGGGGCCAGCCCTGACCAGCGCATTTTCCAGCGGGGCAACAACTGTTATTCACGCCAAGATCGACGCCGAAGCCCTTACGACGTTGCGCAAGGATTTGTTTCAAAAGTGATTTGCAGAGGGTCGTTTGAAGCCAACCAATTTCCAGGGCTTAGCGAATTAATGGCACCAGTTTGGACCCATCTTGGTCTCGTGGCACTCCCATGACGGCGGGATCCAGACGCAAGGCTCTCGCGAGCCATTTGTTTGATCGTGTTGACTACGGTCGGGTTTGAACCTGCCTAAATTAAGGCATCGAGGCGGAGGATTCGTGCGCTTTGCGCGAACTCAATGCCCGGGTAGAAACCAACTCTATTTTACCATCAGTCACCCCTTGGGGCTACAACTTTCGAAGAGAGAAGTTCTTCTTGCGAACCAGGCCGTCGTTGAAATCATACCCGAAATTCTCAATGTCGCGGATGTAAACCTCACCAACCGCTTTACTGCTTTCATCGGAATAGTATTCCCGGTAATCTCGCCTTTTCGATTTCTTTCGATGCTTGAAGAACATACGCCTGCTGCCAATTTCCCGAAGCACGACTTTTAAGTCTTTATCGAGGGTTTCGAAGCGGCCCAGGAAATCCAACGGCATTTCACCGTCGTCATTTACGAGAAAACTGGATTGGGGTTTGAAGTAGGGTATGTCGAGGTACTTTGAAGGTTCTTCCGTGAATGAAGACAGGAAGCTCTCGAAATTGGGGTGACTGGCCACCAGTTCCAGTTCCTGACGCCGCGCGATGATATAGTGATAGGCCGAGACCAACCTGTCCCAAGGATTCCGAACAAAACTGAACTTGAAATAGTCTGCCGCCTCCGGCCCCAACTGCTCGAGATGCACAAATAAAGACGAGTGCTTGTCGATCGCAGGAGAAGGATCATGTTTCGTAAAATTCAGGAGGTTCGGGCGGCGCAAAATTGTTGAAACCGTCGATCCCGCAGTTTTTGGAATATGAATGAATACGGTCTTTAGCGTGGGATAGATTGGCACCGAATTGCTACGCCTCCTTGCAGACAACGCGTGGGGCGCAAGTGCTCCGAAGGACTCGCGCAACATGCGCAAGACCAATGGTACACTCCGACGGGTGGCAAGAAAAGCATATCGGTATCATGCAGATACCATGTGCCGCGCCTAACTAATGGGAAATCCACGCGACGCCCTTGCCGCGCTGCCCGGGCCGCATAATTGAATACGGGTCAGTGGCCTGTTCCGATTCAGAACCTGTAGTTCAAGGAAAACGAGAGTGTGGTTACACCCAAGTCTTTAAAGTCACGTTCAAAATCCGAGTACTCAGAATAGACCAACTCGGCGCCGAGCGTGACCTCCTCGCGGATGAAACGTTCATAACCAAGAGACACGAAATAACCATCGCCTTCGCCTGGATTGATATTGCCACTGGCGTGCGTGTCGAGCTCAGCATAACCGGCGCTGGCGTAGTACATGTTTAAGCCGCTGTCGATGCCGCCGCGCGCGCCAAAACGCTTGTACGAACCCAGTTCGAAACCAGGGTCAATGTCCAGATTCGTCCGGGTGTATTGCAGAAAATACCCGATTATGACCTTGCCGAAATCGTAGTCCCAGCCGAATTTCGCGCCGTAGATCGGACCGCTGGAGCCTTCCACGTCGGGGGCATAACCAAGTTCCAAACCAACGGAAAAACCTGTCCAGTCGACGCCTGATGCAGGGAGTACAGCTGGCTTTTGGAACGGCGCCATGACACGGGAAACTTCTGAATCACTCGCCATTGAAGCTGCCGGGTACATCGCAGCAAGGACAAGGGCGACGGCTTGGGTGCGAATAGTCATTTTGATCATATCCATAGCAACTGAATTAACACCTTACCTTAGCGCAGATGCCACGTAATGTTCCATGTGGGACCCTGAAATCCAGAAAATTTGCCATGGCTGTTGTGTCAATACGGCAATGGTCGCGAAACACAAAAGCCCCTGATGCGCTCTGCGTCCAAACGCTTACTCGAATGCCGTGTTGCCGCTGGGTCAGCAACCGTCATTCTTCAAAGAGTTGACCATTGTTCGGTTCTTTGCAGCCGCCTGGAAGTGAGCGGTTGTTTTCTTTGGCAGATCTTTAACGGACAAGACTTGGCAAGAAAACTGAAGCAGGCAAAACACTTACCTAGCCTAAAGTCGAGTTTAGGCTGAAAAGCGTCAAAGCGATTCAAACCCCTTCGAACCGCCGGAATGCCAGAGCAATCAGGCCCGCAATCGCCATATAAACCAGCGCCAGCAGCAGCAGTGGTTCGTAGACGATAAAGGTGTCCGCCCGGACCCGGGAAGAAACTGCATAGATTTCGACCACTGTTATGGTCGCCACCAGTGGGGTTGCCTTAAGTTGCAAAATTGTTTCGCCACCCAAAGTCGGCAACACGTTGCGGACTGCCTGCGGCAACCAGATTCGACGAAACATGGTGAAACGTGGCATGCCAAATGACTTTGCGGCTTCAAGCTGCCCTTTCGCCACCCCGGAAAATGCGCCGCGCATTACTTCGCCCTCATAGCCCGCGAATGACAAGGTCAGCGCGAGCACTGCATAGGGCCACGCCTGGCGCAGGTACGGCCATAGTTCCGATGCGCGGATCCAGGGAAACTGGGGAAACAGAGAGCCCAGCCCATAATACAGCAACCAAATCTGCAGCAGCAGCGGCGTGCCGCGAATTATGGTGCAGAATACCCGAGCTGGAGTGGCCAGATACCAAGGCCCGACCGCCTGCGCCAATCCAAGCGGCACAGCCAAAAGAAAGCCCAGAACAGTTGTAACAACCAGAAGCCAAACCGTGGTCCAAAGACCTTGCAGTGCCAAGGGCGCATATTTTGGGATCCAGTCCCAGCGCAGCGATAACGCGCACCAGATCACCAATGCCGCAAACAGAAGCATCATAACGATGCGGTGCGGTTGCATCAGGGCTTTGAATGTTGTCATGCGGCGTCCCCTTTCAGCGAAGGTTGACCGCGCCGTGCCCATTTCTCAATTCGGGCAAAAACCACACCCGAAAACAGGGTCACCATAAGATAGAGGAAGCCCGCCGCCAGAAAGAAAGTGAAATAGGCCCGGGTGCTGCTTGCCGCCTGCCTTGTTTCCAGGGTCAATTCACTAAATCCGACAACGGCCAGCAACGCCGTGTCCTTGGTCGCGATGAGCCACAAATTGGCAAGCCCCGGCACCGCAAACCCCATCATCGCGGGTATCGTTACCCGACGCATGATCATGAAAGCTGGCATTCCGTAAGACTTTGCCGCTTCGATCTGTCCCACCGGAACAGCCTTGATGGCACCGCGCAGAACTTCGGTGGCATAGGCCCCCTGCACCACGCCCAACACCCAGATGCCTGCCGCGATACCGTTGATTTCAACCCGGCCTCCGCCGACCGCCTCAGAAATCTTGTTGATGATATCACTGCCGACGTAATAGAGGATCAGGATCAGCACCAGCTCAGGTACCGCCCGGATCACAGTCGTGTAGATAGCGAGAAGGTCGCGAGTGACCTTCCCGCCGTATAGCTTTCCATAGGCTCCGAACAGCCCGATTACCAGCCCCATCCCAAATGCGCCGAAGGCGATCTGCAGCGAATTGGCAAGCCCGCGCAGCAGGTTGCCTCCCCAGCTTGACAGCGACAGCAACTCGGCGCTGGCGCCGAGGCCCAGTGTCTCGAACAGTCCGGTCACAACAGCGCCTTAGTAGATGCTGGTCGTGAAATAGCCCGCGGTGATTTTCTCGTGGGTTCCATCTGCCAGGATCGCCGCGATCCCTTTGTTGAGCGCCTCCAATAGCTCGGTATCGCCTTTGCGCACACCGGCACCAACACCACGGCCCAGGATCGCCGGGTCATCCGCAACGGCCCCCTTGATCTCGCAACAGCTGCCATTGTCCGAGTTCACGAAGTCGGCCATGGCAATGCTGTCCGCCTGGGTCGCGTCGATGCGGCCCGCGAACAGGTCCTGATTGGCCTCGTCCTGCGTTTGGTAGACCTTCAGCTCTGCGTCCTTGAAGTATTCCTGCGCGTAAGCCTGATGAATGGTCGAGGCCTGGATGCCGACAATCTTGCCCGCCAGCGACTCCGGGGTCGGTTCAATGTCCATCGACTTGTCCGCCACGATCACCGCCGGGGTGTTGTAGTAGGGGTCGCTGAAATCGATGGTTTTAAGGCGCTCTTCGGTGATCGACATCGAAGCCATGATGGCGTCGATCTGCTGGCCGGTCAGCGACGGGATGATGCCATCCCACGCAACAGGCGTGATCACGCAGTCCAGTTCCGCCGCAGCGCAGACGGCACCGATCACCTCAATTTCCCAGCCGACCCAATTGCCCGAACTGTCGGGTGAGGCAAACGGAGGATAAGGCTCGGCTGCGATGCCGATCTTGACCTGTTCAGCGGCAGCGGCGCCTGAAGTCAGAACGGCCACGGCAGAGGCCGCGGTCAGAAGTGCTTTGAGTTTCATAGGTTTCTCCCTGTTGATATTATTCGGTTTTTTGTGTGCTACCCGACAGAACTGAGGAACTGTTTCAGTCGTTCGGATTGCGGGTTTCCAAAGATCTCGGCAGGCTTCCCCTGCTCTTCAATACGGCCCTGATAAAGGTAGACGACATGGTTCGCGACTTCGCGCGCGAACTTCATTTCGTGAGTGACCAGCAGCATGGTGCGCCCTTCGGCGGCAAGGTCGCGGATCACTGTCAGAACTTCGCCCACAAGTTCAGGGTCCAGCGCTGATGTCGGTTCATCAAACAGCATGGCGGAAGGGTCCACCGCCAATGCCCGGGCAATTGCAGCCCTCTGCTGCTGCCCGCCAGAAAGGTAGGCGGGAAACGTGTCTTCCTTGCCGCCCAGCCCTACCCGACGCAACAATTCGTGTGCGCGTTCGATCGCCTCGGATTTCGGAACCTTCAGGACATGCACCGGCACCTCGATCACGTTTTCCAGAAGGGTTCGATGTGTCCACAGGTTGAACTGTTGAAACACCATCGCCAGCTTGGTTCGGATCCGTTCAATTTGCTTCTGGCTGGCCGGGCTGCCATCAGCCCGCATCGCCACTTCCTCACCGCCAATCACGATCTTGCCTGAGCTTGGCGTCTCAAGAAAATTGATACAGCGCAGCATGGTCGACTTGCCCGACCCCGAGCCGCCGATGATCGCCACGACGTCACCTTGATGCGCGGTCAGATCCACGCCTTTCAGCACCTCCAGATTTCCAAAGGACTTGTGCAAATCCTCGACCCGGATCGCCTCGCGGCGCGTGTCCGTCAGCTGAACTGATGCAGTGGCAGTGTCCATTTTCCGTGACCCCAAAATTCTGATTGCAGTAAGCCGTGAACCTAGTAATTATGCAAGTGTATAATTACAACCGCCAGAAAAAAGGAACTGTCGTGAGCGAAGAGCGCAAAAAATTCAGGCGGGAATCGGCTGAATCCCGGCAGGAGGCGCTGATTCTGGCCACGCTTGAGCTGGTGGCCGAACAAGGCGTGCGCGGGGCGACGGTGCGGGGAATCGCCGAGCGCGCAGATGTCACCCAGGGACTGATCCGGCATTACTTCAGTTCCAAAGAGGAACTGATCGTCGCCGCTTACGAGCACCACATGAACACAATGACGGATCAAACCTTTGCCCCGGCAAACGGCGCGGCGGCCAGCGCACGCGCCCGGTTGATTGCTTTTGTGACGGCGTCTTTGACAGCCCCGGTTGTCGACTCAAGGGCAATCGCGCTGTGGGCCAGCTTTCTGAACAAGGTGCAGCGCGACCCACAGATGAAGGCGACGCACGAACGCACATACGCCTATTTTCGCGACCAACTGGAGGGGCTGATCGCCGCTTCGATGAAAGAAGCGGGCCGCGCCCCCTCTCCCGCCCGCCTGCGTCAACTGGCCATCGCCTGCAACGCGGTTATTGACGGCCTCTGGCTTGAGGGCGGCGCGCTTCCCGATGCTTTTGCGCCGGGCGAACTGGTCGAAATCGGGCTGCAATCCGTTTCCGCCATCATTGATTTGGATCTAACGCAGGAGATTGAGCGCCAATGAGGCTGACAGCAATTACCGAACGGCTGGCCGGTTTGGGCGGCGGGAAATGGGAAGTGCATCTGAAAGCACGCGCTATGGTCGAGGCCGGGGCCGATATCGTGGAAATGACCATTGGCGAACCAGATGTTCCAACCCCAACTGAACTGTGCGACGCGGCAGCGGCCGCGCTGCAATCGGGTCGCACAGGGTATTCCAACGGACGCGGCGAAGCCGGACTTTGCGCAGCCCTGGCCGAGGCCTACACCGCAAGCCGCGGACGCCGGTTTCTGCCAGAGAACGTCCTTTGCTTTCCCGGCACCCAGACCGCCCTTTTCACTGTCATGCAGGGCGTCGCAGAAGTTGGCACCGAGGTTCTGGTGGGCGATCCAATGTATGCCACCTATGAGGGCGTGATCCGAGCGTCAGGTGCCGAGCCGGTGCCGGTGCCGCTACGCCCCGAAAACGGATTTCGGTTGCAGGCAGAAGACCTTGCCGCGCACATTACGCCCCACAGCAGCGCCATTCTTCTCACGACTCCGCACAACCCGACAGGCGCCATCCTGACGCCCGAGGACGTTCGGAAGATTGGTGAACTCGCAATAGAACACGATCTCTGGATAATCTCAGACGAAGTCTATGAGCATCTGATCTTTGAGGGTGCAGAGTTTGCATCTCCCCTCTCTGATACAGCGCTGGCGGACCGGGTCATTGCAGTCTCTTCGATCTCCAAATCACACGCCGCCCCCGGTTTTCGCAGCGGCTGGTGTGTGGGCCCGGCCGAGTTTTGCACCGCGCTGCTGCCAGTCTCGGAAACTATGCTATTTGGCAACCAGCCCTTCATTGCTGACATGACCGAAAAGGCCGTGCGCGAGGGGTCATCGGTGGCTGCCGGTATGGCTTCGCGCTTCGCGGCGCGTGCTGCACTGCTGGAAAGCCGTCTGCACACCGAAACCGGGCTGACCGTCCACCGGCCCGATGCCGGCATGTTTGCCTTGGTCAACGTCTCGGCCAGCGGATTGGACGGCGACGCCTATGCCTGGGACCTGCTGGAGCATGGTGTTTCGGTCATGCCCGGCTCTGCCTTTGGCGAAAGCCTCAGGGACTGGGTTCGGGTTGCTCTCACCATTGACGACGACAGTTTTGTCACCGCACTGGACCGCATCGTCGCCCACGCAAACCGCAAGAAACGGAGCGTTGCATGACCAACCAAACAGTCGGCGAAGCGCTGGTCGCCGAGTTGAAGCAAAGGGGTGTCTCTTGTGTTTTTGGCATTCCCGGCGTGCATACGGTCGAGCTTTATCGCGGTCTTGCAGCCTCTGGCATCCGTCACGTGACACCACGACACGAACAGGGCGCTGGCTTCATGGCTGACGGCTATGCGCGTGTCTCGGGGAAACCGGGCGTTGCCTTTGTGATCACGGGTCCTGGCCTGACAAACACGCTGACGCCAATGGCCCAGGCCCGGGCGGACTCAGTCCCAATGCTGGTGGTTTCAGGCGTTAACGAACGCAGCACCTTGAATCGGGGACTTGGCCATCTTCACGAACTGCCCGATCAGCACGCGCTGGCCAAAACTGTTGCGCTGGTTTCCGAGCATGTCGAGCAGGCTCACGACCTGGGCACCGCTCTGGACCGCACTTTTGCCCCCTACTCCACGGGTCGACCCGGCCCAACTCACATCCAGATCCCGCTGGATGTCGCAGGCCTCGCTGCGCAGAGCGCCGTGGCCCCGAGTGCCAAGGCCTGCCCGGCATTGGACCCAACTCGGATTCAAGACGCGGCAGACCAATTATCGGCGGCGAAGAAAGTGGTCATCCTTGCTGGCGGCGGAGCAAAATCGGCCGGATCGCAGTTGCAGGCTCTGGCAGAACGCCTCGATGCGCCGGTCGTGCAAACCGTGAATGCCCGCGGGTTGATGCATGGCCATCCTCTAACCGTACCGGCCAGCCCCAGCCTGAAGTCCGTCCAAGCACTGATCGAAGATGCCGATTGCGTCCTCGCTCTGGGGACCGAACTGGGCCCCACCGATTATGATATGTATGCAACTGGGAAAACGGCGGCCATGTCCCGGCTTATACGCGTTGACATTTGTCCGCACCAGTTGGCTCGCCACGATGTCGCGATTGCTATAGAAGGCCGAGCTGACGAAGCTATGACCGCGTTGTTGAAAGCCCTGCCTGGCAAATCAAACCAAAATGCAGGGGTGGCCAGCGCCGAAAAGACCCGCGCCGCCGCGTATGAAGAGATAGGTCCGAACTATCGTGCTCAGGTCCAAATTCTGAACGAAATGCGCAATGCAGTGCCGGGCGCGCTGATGATTGGAGATTCCACTCAGCCGATCTATGCGGGCAACCTCTACTACGACCACGACCGCCCCGGCGGCTGGTTTAATGCGGCCACCGGATATGGCGCGCTGGGTTATGGTATACCTGCTGCCATCGGCGCTGCGATCGCCGCCCCGGACGCCCATGTCCTTTGTATCGCTGGCGATGGCGGTGCTCAGTTTTCGCTGCCCGAGATCATGGCGGCAGTGGACGAAAACCTGCGCATCACCTTTGTTCTGTGGAACAATCATGGTTACAGCGAAATCGAGACCTCGATGGAAGCCGTGGATGTAAAGGTGATCGGGTGCGACCCGACCCCGCCTGAATTTTCCGCCGCGGCTGCCTCATTCGGCATACCCTACACACGCGTACCACCAGACCCGAGTGCCATTGCGACCGCTCTGACAGCGGCCAGCGCACAGAATTGCCCCTCCATTTTGGAAATTGACATTGCCGGACGCAATCCGGATCAGGAGTGACCAATGCGAAATCCGACCTTTGAGTTTACCCGGGCCATCACCCGTCGGCCCGCCTCGACCATTGCCGACGGTCTGCGCGCCGAAGACATCGGCAATCCCAGCCTTGACGGTATGCTGGCTGCCCATTCATCTTATGTCGAAGCCCTGCGCAGCACCGGGGCCGAGTTGATTGAGCTTGAGCCGCTCGACGCATTCCCGGATGCCCAGTTTGTCGAAGACACTGCGCTGTGCCTGCCGCAAGGTGCCATCCTGATGCGACCCGGCGCGCCGTCGCGGCTGGGTGAGGTGGCTGAAATGGCACCAACGATCCGTACCTGCTATGACGATGTCCGCGAAATCAAAGGCCCCGGTCACGTCGAAGGTGGCGATATTCTGGTGACCGGACAGGAAATCCTTGTCGGCCGCTCCGACCGCACAGATGCTGCAGGCGTGGCAGAACTGGCCGAGATCGCCAGTGAATGGGGCCACGTCCTGCGCGAAGTCTTCACGCCGGCCGGCGTCTTGCATTTCAAAACGGATTGTTCGTTGATGGATGCCGAGACGATCCTGTCGACCAGGCGCCTTGATGCGTCATGCTGTTTCGAAGGCTACAGAGTCCTGCATGTGGCCGATGGTGAAGAAGCCGCCGCTAATGCTATCCGTTTCAACAACCTTGTTCTTATGGCCTCCGGTTTTCCTCGCACGGCAGAGATGTTGGACAAGGCGGGATATGAGGTTATCCAGATCGACAACACCGATTGTGCCAAGCTGGACGGCGGCATGTCGTGCCTGTCCCTGCGGTTTTGATCAGTCGGGCAACGCGTCAAGAATAGAGTCTCGGTCCAAGGCACCGTGCTGGCAATAGCACTGGCGGAACTTTCCGCCTGTGTCGGAGCCCTATCGAAACGGAGACTATACAGTCGGCGATGATAGCTTCACCATAGGCGACCTCGCGCTGAACCGTGTTTCAATTACCCTCACGAGTAATTAACGGGCGGGTTGTAACAGTCGTAAGGGAACTCAGTTTCTCGAAAAAACCGTCTACGCACAACAAAATTGCGAGCGAAAAGGACTACCTCAGGTTCTTTGTTTACAACCTGACAACAACATTAACTGAAAGTGAACAATGTATTCTCTATGTGTTCAACCGTTTTCGACCATAGTGGGTTCACTAAGTCGGGCGGAAAGAAATGCGTCCGGTTTTATGGAAGGGAACATGCATGGAAAAAACTACCACAGCGATTGCGATGCACACCCCCCCCGCGGCAAAGCAATCATCCAGCGCTGTCGTCTGCAGCGGCGTGTCGAAAAACAAAGATTCGAGCAGCGGTCGCTTCCCTCCTATTGAAAACGCACTCATCAATATTGTGAATAACAAGCGACTGATTGAGGCGATGAGGGACGTCTGAGTTACCGCAGACGATCTCTCGGTTCCCTTGGGTGTCGTCTTCCCCGGGAACAATACGAAGCTAAAGCCCGCTCTGCGCCAGAGCGGGCTTTTTCTTTGCATATTCAGATGTGATCCGAGTTATGTCTTGGCGTTCAGTAGGTGATGGGCCAGCCAAGGGGTTGGAAATGATTTGGCTGGCCCGACCTCTCGCGCCTCCGAATTCGGAAAGGCGCGAAACTCCTGATTTACAACCCCAGCAACGCCTTGACCGCCGCTTCGACTTCATCTGTGACCGGCTTGTTGGCCGCATTCTCCAACGCCTCACGTTCCCTAAGCGTCTGATCCTCCAGCTGGTCCTGCAGGTCCTCAACTTCAGAAACAGCGTCGTCGTAATTGCTGGCAGCTTCCTGTTCGGCTGCTAGCTCGGCAGCGGTGTCCCTGGACTCCTGCAGTTCGGCATTCGCCTCGTCCAACTGCGCTTCGATATGGGGGTCTGTACCCCCGGCGTCGGCAAGTTCCTGTTCCAATTCCGCCACGCGCTCTTCATCCGCGCGCACATCAGCTTCGGCCGCTTCGAGATCATCTTCGATTTCACCTATGGGACGTGAAGGCGGTTCCAGCCCGTCCAGAAGATCTTGGGCATCTTGCAGGTCGTCGCGCAGTTCGTCTCCTTCCAGAACCGTATCGCGGTATGTTGCAATACGACCGACACGCGAGTTGGGCGCGGCGTTTTTCAGAGCGGTCTCACTGGCGTGAGCAGCATTCAACGCACCCAGTTCAGAGGGGTGTGCGCCCAGAATTTCAGCCCATGATTCGTCTTTTTTGCGGGACAGAGGCCGAACGGATTTTGCAACCTGCACGGTAGACTCGGTGCTCCGCGCCACGCGCTGCGATTTCCGCTTGGGTTTTTCTGTTCGGTCGCTGGATTTCTTGCCCGTGAACAAATCTTTCAGAGAGAAATTGCTGCTCTTTGACGTGTTCGATTTCCCGCTTCCGGAAGCGGACTTTCTGCCACCTGTCTTCCCGGCGGACTTCTTGCTGCCGCCTTTGGAAGTCACTTTGCCTTTGGCGTCTTGACCCTTTCCGGCACCTTTGTTCCCCTTTCCGGCGCTGTCGTTGCCCTTGCCGCCACCTTTGCCGCCGTCGTTTCCGCCGCCTTTTCCTCCTCCTTTGCCGCCGCCATTTCCACCACCTTTTCCTTCTTTCGCATAAGCAATGTCGGGAAACGTGAACGTCGCGACGATCGCGGTTGACCCAATCAGGGAGATCGCGACTGCGGAGGCTTTCAGCAGACCGGAAAATTTGGTTTTCATAACGGACCTCACGGGCTCAGTGTTGCTTCAGGCGTCAACATTCTATGTTGGACGCAAATGTATTTGACCCCATTTGACCATATTATGGTTGAACTCACGCCTAACTGCTGGTTCATCACCAGTTCACATTGAAGCCGGTAGAGTTTGAGTATGTTTGTGCGGCTAAGACTTTCAGGATTGGGGAACCTGCTTGCAACTGCGGGATTGATTACCTGGTTTTTGACAGGTGATGGCAACGCTGCTGTGCGCGAGCTTAAACAATCCGAATTGCGGCACGCCACAACATCAGGTGGTGCCATTCGCCTGAAGAGGGTTATCAGAGGCGTTGAAAAGGTTTTCGGCGGAACCCCCGTCGACGCCCGCGCCTTTGAATCCGACAAGGTTTACTATCGTATCCTGGTCAAGAAACCTGACGGGAAGATCATCAGCGTCATCGTGGACGCCCAGACGGGTGTCGTCGTGTCCAACCGGTCTCGCGTCAGCCGCGAGATTACAAATGCAGCGCGGGCGAAACCCGGCAATTCGGCCAATTCCGGTAGCGGAAGCGTGCAGAATACCAATAGCAAAAGTGCCAACAGCGACAGCAGAGGTAATTCCGGCAACAATCGCGGCGGCAATGGAAACGCTGGTGGCAACGGGAATGGAAACGCCGGTGGCAACAGTGGCGGTAATGGCGGCGGCAACGGTGGCGGCAATGGCGGCGGCAACGGTGGCGGCAATGGCGGCGGCAACGGCGGCGGCAACGGCGGCGGTAATGGCGGCGGTAATGGCGGCGGCAACGGCGGCGGCAACGGCAATGGCGGTGGCAAGAAATAACTGATGATCCGTCATCAATTCGCCTGTAGTTTCAAATCATGAGAATCCTACTTGCAGAAGATGAACCGCGCCTGTGCGAGCAGATCAAAAAACTACTGAGCGCCGAAGGTCGGATCGTCGATGTAGTCCATGGCGGGGTTGATGCTCTGCATATGGGGTCGACTGAACCCTACGACATGATCATTTTGGACATCGGCCTTCCGGAACGTGACGGGATTTCCGTTTTGCGAGATTGGCGCAGTGCCGGAATAAGGACGCCTGTTCTGATCCTGACCGCCCGAGACGGCTGGAGCGAGCGGGTGGACGGTCTGGATGCAGGTGCGGATGACTATATGACCAAGCCTTTTCACATGCCCGAACTGGCGGCTCGCGTCCGTGCGATTTTACGGCGACAGAGCGGACAGCTGAACCCGGTCATCGAAATGGGAAGCGTCCTTTTGGACACAAGAAACGGGCGTGTCTCCGTGGACGGAATTCCGGTTGATCTGACCGCACAGGAAATCGCCGTCCTCACCTATCTGGCCCATAACCCCGGGCGCCTGATCTCGCGCACTGAATTGTCGGAACATATCTATGAGTATGACAAGGATCGGGATTCCAACACAATTGCCGTATTTATTACGCGCCTGCGCAAGAAGCTGGGACCGGACCTGATCACAACGGTTCGGGGTCGCGGATACATGATCGATTCTGCCTGATGCTTTCGCTGCGACAACGGGCATTGCTGGGCGGAATATTGTCCGGAGCGATGTCTGTGGGTGTGGGCACGCTGGCGGTTTTTTCCTACATCGATTCCCGGGTTTCCCAGCAGTTCGATACAACGCTTCGGGACCGGCACACACAACTGATCGTTGGACTGAGTGTCACCACCGACAATCCCGAAGCACTGCGTGATCTGATTTTCGATCCGGCATACAGTACGCCATATTCCGGGCGATACTGGCAGGTGACAAGCGAGGCAGGCGAAGTTTACTCCTCGGCTTCCCTTTTCGATGAAACCCTCGCCGAGCCGCAAGATGCACCCGACACAGTTATGCTGTGGAACACCGATGGGCCTGAGAATGAAGCGGTCCGCGGCATATATCAGAAGATCGCCTATGAAGATGGCACGATCTGGGGCATCAGCGTCGCTGAAAACCGCGACAAGCTCATCGCGGAACGCCGGGCCGCACAACGCAGCCTAATCCCGGTTTTTGGGCTGGTTGGCCTGATAGGCATCGCCGGTTCGCTGTTGCTGATGTCGGCCATTCTTGGGCCGCTTCGCAAACTGCGGTCAGATGTGGCCCAGCGTTGGGACATGGACGAAGACCTCAGACCGGAAGACTACCCCGAGGAAGTGTCGCCGCTTGTCCAGGACCTCAACCAGCTATTGCAACGCAACCGCGACATCGTCTCCGGGTCCCGCAGGCAGGCGGCTGATCTTGCACATGCGCTGAAGACACCGGCCGCGATTTTGCAGAATGAACTGGATAGTTTGTCCGAGGCCGGGGTGGACATCAAAACCGCACAGGAATCTCTGGATCGGATCGATGCGCAACTTGGCCGCTCTCTGGCGCGAATGCGCGCGATGAACACTGCGGAACTGACCCATTCCCGTACAGACCTGTCAAATTCCATCGACCGGCTTGCAAAGCTGTTTTCCCTGATGGCCGAGCGTGAACAGAAGACATTAAAGGTGGCGACCATTCCCGGCCTGTGGGTTCGAATGGACAAGCAGGACATCGAAGAGGTTCTAGGAAACCTTCTGGACAATTCAATGAAATGGTGCCGGCAGATTGTGCAGGTGACAACGACGTGGCAGGACAAGTTTATCGAAATTCGGATCGAAGACGACGGACCGGGAATTCCCGAAAATGACCGACGCGAAGCGCTTCGTTCCGGGGGGAGGCTCGACACCTCCGTCACCGGCAGCGGCTTGGGGCTGGCAATCGCAGTGGATCTGCTCACGGCATATGGTGCCAGTCTTGATCTGGGCAGGTCGGAAGAACTCGGTGGTCTGAGGTGCAGCATCGTGATCCCATTGGGTTCTCATGCTAGCGCCAGTTGAAGCATGGCGGTCCAGCTTACGGGAACGGGTAAAATTCGAATTTGCTTAGTTAGCCCTTGGTGCTTAGACCAGTTGCTTCAAGCTCGATTGGATGCAACTGCCGATCCGGTGGTGATGGAGTGATCCCTAAGAGCAGCATAGATTTCATGGGCATCTCGCAGTCGCGAAAGTTCAAAGTTATCGGTCCTGACCAGGTCGGGTTTTGAATGAAAATACTGTTCAAAGCTTTGGGCGGCGGGTGACAGCCCAAGCAAGTCATACAAGGTTTCCATGGTTGCCTGTGGGGCGCTGCGCAGGTCGTCCTGAAACAACAAAATGCACTGATCCTTATGTTTCAGAAGCGCCTTGAAGGCGCAGATCCAGTAGTCCAGCCAATAGTCCAGACTATGTGTGTCTTTGCCGACCGGATCGAAGTCCTTGAACAAGAAGGGTTTATGCAGATCCCCGAACTCGAAATGTCCGATATCGGCCATGTATCGGGTTACGAAACTGTCCCGAGCCTGAAGCTTGCTGAAATTGTTGTGCTGGCGAAGCAGAGACTCGGCATGGCATTCCGGTCGCCGAACCGGAACCACGATCCGGCAATCCGGGAAGGATTTGAGCAGATAGGGAATTCGGGCAATGTTCGCGTTATTCTTGGAGCAATAGCGCGTTTTCGGCACGTCATTTGGACCCGCCTGACAGTTCCGCGCTCTGATGATGCAGTTCATGTGCTGTCGCAAAAACTGGTCCGCCCGAGGGTCTGTGGCGTCAACGTCCCAAAGTGGAATCGAAGTCCCCCGGTAGCGCTCTGGCCAGAACGCTTTCCAAAGCACTTCCTCGAACGCTTCCGGGCTATCAAGGTCGATCTCCATCCCGTCGCCGTGGGCGCGCTGCTGCCGCCGGACGCCGCGCTGCTGACCGCCGGCTATTTTGTTCCACATAACAGGAGCCGTAATAAATGGCATATCCCGGTACATATGCGTAGCTACTTCGGGCGCATCGTGCAGTGCGTTAAGGACCGCCGTTGTGCCGCCGCGAGCGAGAGAGGTTACGAATACCGGTCGCTGCCCATCCGACGTGGAAGATTGCCTTACCAGGCGATCTTCTAGCCGCGCGCCCAGTTTCAGCACCGCCGGGCCTGAAAATGCAAGATTATGCACAAACTGGTCGATCGACGAGTACTGACCCCCTTCAGTATCTTCCGAAGCATCGGCACGACGTAGCCAGCTGACAATCTTGACGCCCGCAAAGGCAACAACCGATACCACAACGATGTAATCCAGGCGAAGCATGAGCCCAAGTACCGCTTCACCTGCCACAACGCCCGCCCAATCCGCCGATGCAATCGGCAGACCCGCCGCAGCCAGGGCCAGCGCGATGCGCCATGTCAGATTCAGACCACCCGCCAACAGCTTCAACCCCGCCTGCCTTGCAGCCTTTTCCTTGGCGTCGTCCGAAAGCTGATTGTCAAACAGTGCAGTGACACCCGCCATGCAGGTGCTCACAACGTTTTGGGCCGTGCCTGCAATGTTTGTTAGCCACAGGGCCAGAATGAACCCTGCAACCGCCAAAAGAGAAACAGCTAACGCTGACGTCATGGTGTGGAGTCGTTTTCGGAACCGGCCCTTTTCTTCCGCCCCCCGACCCACCGCTTGAGCGGGAACCAGACCAGACCAACGATCAGAAAAATCACACCCAGAATGACAGCAACCGTAACGGCTATCGCGCCCAACCCTGCTCCGGGGCCGATATAGGCTTGTGCCGGGTTCGGCAGCAGTAATAAGACGGTGCAGATAACCAACATAGGCTGGGCGATGCGGCATACGAGCGTGTGTTTGCTAAGCCGGTTCATTATGCGCATTCCTTCCAATCGACTTCAAAATAGTCCGGTGGATAGAGTTTCGAATTGGTGATCTCACCAACAAATTCGTCATCATATTCATTTACATATTCCCAGATCACCTTGCCTGTTCTGTCCACTTCCAGAACCCGCCCGGCGTCAAACTCGGTGATCAACATGCCGCCGTTTTCCAGAATTTCATGCTGCCCGCGCACGACCGACAACATCTCCTGCCCCGGTTTGCTTCCGAATACGACTTCCGTTTCGCGGCTTACCGGATCAATCGCCATGATATTGGTCTCGCGGGGCGCATCCAGCCGGGTTTTCTCGGTTGGCGTGTAGGACGTTAGGTAAGCGTTGTTGTTGAAGATCGAAATTTTCCCGTCCGAGCGGAACTCGGGATCGTGCTGCCGGACCCAGGGACCCGTCTGGTGCCACTTTACTTTCCGGGTGGTCGCATCAACCACCATCACAAGATTGAGCCCCCGCATAGAGATCACCCAATCTCCTGCGCTGAACGATGGAAACTTGTCCGCCAATTCCAAAGGCAGCTCGTCAATTTTGTTGGCATGAACCAACTCATTACGCGCCACATGCGATGGCTTAATCTCCTGTCCGTTGGCAGTCAGCAACGCGGACAGCCCGCTGTCGATAATGATGCCTGGGATCGAAATGCGCTCAAGGACCTGACCCTGTTGATCGAGTCTCAGGATGGTGTCTTCCAGTATCGTCTCGTTTGTTGCGGGGGTCGAAAAGGGTGGAAAGCGATCAACGACTTCAGATGCCATCCATTCGTCCCGGCCAAGCGTCAGGTATCCTCCGTTTTCCGATGTAACTATCGAGTGGTGGGTTTTTTCGTTGAGCGTCCAGACAACCCCGGAACATCGGTCCAGCTTGACAGCCCCGCAATACTCATAACTGAAGACAAGCTCGCCTTTCTCGGTCAGCAATGCGCCATGAACGTCCGTCATCAAAGGGTTGTTGAGATGACCGCAAGGGCGTGTGTCGGCATCGGGAAAATGCTCAGTGTAATTCAACGACCACTTGCGGATGACGCTGCCGTCACGGTTCACAAGCCTGGCCTGGTTCTCACCGTCAAAGAAACCCATCAGCAGAATGGTGTCCTGACGGCCCGGCTGACGATTGATTACAACACCGCTGCCTTGTTTGCGCGTCGGCTGAAGATGTTTATGGTATGCCCGCGCCTCTCGTGTCAGCGATTTGTCCACGAACAGGACTTTGTAAACTGAGCGGAGCTGTGGAACAGGCGGCCAGCTCTTTCTTTGCGCGACTATCCCGAAAAGCACCGAAGAAAAAACAACGGTGATGAACAGACAAGCCCAGAACATCCGTTCGGGCAGCTTTTCGAACTTAGGTTTCTTATTGCCCACTTTACTCATTATCAACAAACTCAATACTCAAACATGGCACCGGACACGCGGCTCAGCCTCATAGCCCAACGTTCTGTTAGCCAGTTGAACTCGCTTCCATTGAGGCCCGGAGAAACTTCTGACGTTCAAACCTGTAGTTAGCCCCCTGGAAGTTCGAGGCAGAGGTCGAAGACCGTATCTTACCAACAACCCAGCCTTCTTCGAACGTTTTGTTTCTCCCCTCAAAACACGTGCATTTCACTTAGCTTCACAGCCTCAAGGTGACTATGCTTGACCAGCTTTGAACGCACTGAAAACGCCCCGTTCATCTTCAGTTAATTTTACTGTTTGAAAGCAAACGGATACGCCTTTCTTGGAAGCTCATCCAAAACTAGCACTACTGAAGTCACATGGTGCTATCTTGTGGAGCTTTCCAGAGTTGCATCGTTTTGGTTCGACAGGGCCCTCGTGCAACAAGTTCATCACACCAAAATATTCGATTTCGAACATGAGTGTAGATTTCTTGCGTCTCTGTGTGCTCGTTTTAACCGTTAAAGAGGGAGGGGACAGATAAATGAGACGACCACTCGGAGCCGGGCTTATTTGGCTATTCCTTTGGTTCGCAGCGATTTCAACTACGTTTCCTGCCAGCGCGCAAGAAACGACGGCCAAGCCGGAAACCGTTGAAGTTGAAGATAGTAATCTTCTGGATGAGGTCGTCGATCAGTCAATATCGGCGGATGACTTGGAAGTCCTGCTTGTCCCCTTGACCGCTGAGGAGCTTAGCGAGGTCGCAAACACTTGGCAGGGATATGTGCGCTCTCAACTCGAGGACATCGCTCAGGTTAATCTGAAACTCCGATCAGCAAGCGAAACTCAGGAGGATGGCTTGAGATCGCAGTTGTCATCCTTGAATGACACCGGATCCGAAATTTTGGACAACTATCGCGTGGTGCTCGAGGCATGGGCATTGAAAGGTGCGAAGGCCGAAGATCTGACGCCGCACAGCGACTATATTCTCGCTCTGAAAGCCGGCGCGTTAAAAACAACTGATCTTCAAACGCTTTTCCAGAACGCCTGGGCCTGGCTGATTTCCTGGGACGGGGGCATCGGTCTGCTGATGGCTGGTCTGGGCGTCTTGCTGGCCGTCTGGGCCATGATGTTCATCGCCCGAATGGTGCGACGCGTCACCGAGCGTGGGCTAAACAAAATTCCGACGATTTCGAGGATGCTGAAAAGGTTCGTGGCCACAACCGTTTATTGGGCTGTTTTTGTCCTTGGCATATTGGTCGTTTTGGCGCTGTTTGGCGTTAACGTTACACCCCTGTTTGCAATACTGGGCGGTTTGTCCTTCATCCTGGGCTTTGCGTTGCAAGAAACGTTGGGCAACCTGGCAAGCGGCCTGATGATCATGGTCCTCAAACCGTTCGACACTGGCGACTATATACAGGTCGGCGGTTCATCGGGCTTTGTGGACGAGATGTCCGTGGTTTCAACGAAAATCAGAACATTCGACAACCAGATTATCGTGGTTCCGAACAGCAAGATTTGGGGCGACGTGATAACCAACGTAAGCGCGTCGGAAGAACGTCGCGTCGATCTGGTTTTCGGCATCGCGTATTCGGACAACGCGGCCCGGGCAATTGAGGTTCTCAAAGATCTGGTGGCGCAGCACAAGCTATGTCTGAAGACGCCAGAACCCGAGGTTTTTGTAGGAGAGCTGGGAGACAGTTCGGTCAATATCTTCTGTCGCCCATGGTCCAAGTCCGAAGACTATTGGACAGTCTATTGGGACCTCACTGGGCAAGCGAAAGAGAAGTTCGACCAAGAGGGCATTTCGATCCCCTTCCCACAACGGGATGTACATCTGATACCCGCAGAGGGAGCAAAGTCATGAGAGCTGTATCGCTTTGGTTCGCGTCCCTTCTACTTGTGTGTGGTGTCGCATTTGCCCAGTCAGAAGAAGCACTTACCCCACAGGAAGAAAGAGAAGATCCTGAATTCGTAGCTCCGGTCGTTGTCGACGGTGAGGAGTTGTTCGTGGTTCGAGGCTCAAGCGCTTTGCCTGCCACGGAACGAGCCAGAAAAATCGAAGAACGGATAGCCCAGGTCGCCGATGCTTCCAACAAATCAACTGTCCAATTGCTGATTTCGGACGCTGAATTCGGGAAGCTGATCCGCGCCGACGGGCAGATGGTTACGATAACCACCCAAGCCGATGCCGAGCATGAACAGATGGCGATTGAAGTCCTGGCCGGGCTGCAAGCAGAGGCGATCGAGGCTGCGATCCTGCAATATCGGGATGCCAGGTCCAATGAGGGCAGAGTCGACAGCGCGATGGCTGCATTTGCCTGGACGGTGATCTTTGCCCTTGCGTCTTATGGGTTTTTTGCAAAGCGGCGAAAGCTGTTGAGATATATCAGAAATAACCTGAAGAAGAGAGCAGAAGGCGTCGAGGAAGCCACCAAGTCGATCTTGAGAAGCAGGGCAATTGCCTCGATCATCGTTTACTCGATCCACATATTGATGTGGGTCCTGTTTTTGTTCTTCTTTTACTATTACCTTTCATTGGTGCTGCTGTCTTTTGCGGAAACACAGGGCATCGCCCAGATCCTTTTGAAATACATCAGCGAGCCGCTCATCAGTGTCGTGTTGGCTATCGTGGGGTACATCCCAAACCTGATCATGCTTGTGATCATTGCCGCTGTGACGCGGATGGCAATTCGCGGCATCGACCTGTTTTTTGAAAACCTTGAGAGCGGCGTGTTCGAGCTCAAGGACTTTGAAGATCACTGGATTGCACCCACGAACATGTTGGTCAGGGCATTGATCATCGTGATCGCACTTGTGTTTGCGTACCCCTATATACCGGGATCTGACTCCCGTGCCTTTCAGGGTCTGACAATTCTGGCCGGCATCATGGTTTCGCTTGGCTCGAACACCGTTGTTTCAAACATGATGGCTGGTCTGTTCGTTATCTACAGGCGCAGTACAAACGTAGGTGATCGCATTAAGGTCGGCGACAAGATCGGGGACGTCACCGAAATAAAGCTGATGGAAACTCTCATCAAATCCATCAAAAACGAAATGATAAGTATTCCAAACGCGCAGCTTCTCAATTCCGAAGTCATAAATTACTCGCGAAAAGTGGATGGTCGCGGGATATTGGTGCATACGACGGTGGGAATTGGATACGAAGAGCCGCCAAAGAAGATCAAGGCGATGCTTGTGGAAGCAGCCCATCGCACGCAAGGATTGAAAAAGAACCCTGAACCATTTGTGCTTTGGACCCAGTTGGCCGACTACGCAATCAACTATGAAATCAATGCGTACACGTCTCGTGGATCGAGCCTGCCCAAGATACTGTCCGATCTTCATGAGAACATTGTCGACGTGTTCAATGAAAACGGAACGCAGATAATGACGCCGTCCTACATTGCCGACCCGCCAGAACCGAAAGTTCCGACAGAGGAATGGGACGGAAAGCTCGCGAGTACAGCCGAACAAACCAAGTGACCTTGCCCACTATTGGAGCAGTTGGATCGGGGCCGCGCAACAGGTAGAGTTACAGATGTAGTCTTCAGAACGATTTGAGGTTTCAGATGATCAAGTGGGCACTGTCCGCAGCTTTCGTGCTTAGTGGGAGCTTTGCTTTCGCTGCCGGTATGGAACAATGGGGTGAGTCCGGAGACTGGAAAATCCTGATTGATCCTGAGAAAGGCAACGGGTGTCTCGCCTGGAAACCCTTTGAAAACGATATGACGGTCGAAATAGGGGCCGCCCCCAAGCAGGGTGGTGGCTTTTTCGCAGCCTACAATCCGGCCTGGGTTCAGATCGAGGATGGGGCGACGGGGATTGTTAAGTTCGATTTCGGTGACGCGAAGTTCGAAGGCGAAGCGGTCGGTGTTTTCAAGAATGGCGTCCCCGGAGGTTACGCCTATTTCGATAACCCTGCATTTGTAGGTGAATTCGGAAAGCGCCAAAGCGTCACGATCATTGGTGAAAGCGGAGCCGAGGTAGAACTCGATTTGAGTGGGTCCGCAAAAGCCATCGAGGCCGTTCTGGCGTGTCAGGCCGAACAGCCGCAACGGCTAAACGAATAAGACCACGCCAAGCTATTCCAATTGGGAAATATCCGGAACGCAAGGTTGCCTGTCCGCCGGCATTTCGTCTGCACCATCAGGTGCTTCACTTCTTGATCCACCCACATCCAGTTTGAATTTTGGCGACGAAAGCTGACCGGTCACGTCGAACGGCCATGCGCTTCGGGACAAAGGTTTGCCAACCCGGCGCGGCTCCGCCCTGATCGCGATTGTATCGTTCAACCAGTCCACCTGCCCCCTGGCCACCAATTGGACCGAGCCCGTCTCAACCACTATGGAGTTCGAGCTTACCTGCCCGGCTTCAATGCGTACCGGTGCCACCACGCAGGTGATGTCGGTGTACCCTTGACGAAACTCCTCGGAGAACAGCCACGGGAAAATACCAAGCCCTGCCAGTTCCAGCAGGCTGGTGCTGACATAGCCTTGCGACATCGACAAAAAGGCGTCGCCGCGCATGGAATTGATGAAGGCTTTGCCAGACGCCGTACTGCCCGAAACGTTGAACTCGCCGCTCAAACGCCCATAGGCATCGATTCCGATACCCAGTTCATCAAGGATCTCACCGAATTCCCATCCTGACGTGGAACCGGACAGGGAAAGCCAATCAGGTGAGTCAATCAGGTCCATCACCGCCCGCAGGCTGAAGTTTCCACCACCATAGGCCATCTGGAGCGGGCCAAAATCGACCGTCCCTTCCTTTGCGGACAATTGGCTTGAAACAGATGTTACCCCTTGTTGGCCTACAATCTCTTTGAATTCGATCTGTACCTCAAGATCAGCCTCTTGCAGCACACTCTGCACATCCAGAAGATCAGCAGGCTTGCCTTTCTCCTTGGGCAAGACCAACGGCTGGACATCCGTTTCCTTCGGCAGAACCAGGGGCTGTACGTCGGTTTCAACTTCTTTCGCGGCCTCGCCTACCAGGCTCTTAAGTTGGTTCAGCGTCGCAGTCAGGTTCTTCAGGTCGCCAAGATCGAGCCTTTCGCTTGTAACGTTGCCACGAACGACAGAAGCGCCCTCGGGGAACTTTGCGCCCAATGCGGCCAGAAGGTGTGACGACCCGGCTTCAAACTCGATCGAGGCATCGAAATCGTCGCCCTGTTTCGATGTTTCTGCATCAATGGCGAGCGCTCCAACTGGGACAGGTTCCAGATTGAGCGCGGTCAGAAACTCGGCCCCGTCACCCACATCCAGTTCAACGTCGAAATCGAGACCTGCCAACCCTTTGATCTCGTTCACAGACAGCGCTAGATCGAGCGCCCAGAGATCTGTGCCGTAGGTGGTTGCGTTGAACCTGTCGAGAGAAACCGGCCCACCCTTGTTGGACAGGCTGAAGTCGGCGTTGATACCACCAAACTGGTCTACGAAATCTTCATCCAGATTTGGCAGAATCAATCTGGCAGGTCCGTTCAGGGTTCCCTCAAACGTCACATCCTGAAGCTGAAGCAGGTCGAGGATTTCACCTTCCGCCTTGAGAACCGGATCCTCGACTGGCCCGGCTTGCAAGGTAATGCCCAACATCGCAAGCCGACCATCTGGCATACGGCGAATGCGTTCGATGGAGGCTGGCCCGATAACGTCCAGTCCTTGGTCAAATGCGTTGGTTTGAAACAGAAGCTCTTCAAACTCGAATGACGCCAGCGATCCAACCATGTGCATTTCAAAGGCCGTGAACTTCAGTTCCCGGATACTTTTGGCTGCTTGCGGGGGCTGTCCTTCGGGATGAAGCCGCGCATCAAAAAGCAGATCGACGCCTTGGGCTGCGTAGAGATCTTCAATGGACCCCTCAGCCGAAAGCTGCTGTCCCTCCGCAAGGCTTATCGTGGTTGCGAAGCTCTCGATTTTCAGAGTGTCCTGCGACACAAGCTCGGCTTCAAGTTGGCCATTCCCCTCTAGAACGCGCTCCAGCCCGATGACTTCAAGAAAATCACCGAATTCACCAGTGTCCATCTGCAGAACAGCGCGATAGCCTCCGCCTGCGCTCTCCGACAATGGCTCGCCATCGTAGTTGACCGTCATCTCCCCGAAATTGGCGCGCGTTGTAAACGGCGCACCGTGCGGATAATCGCCCTCTATCTTGAAACTTTGGCCATTGACGGCACCTGCCCCTGAGACCTTTGTTCTTTGTCCGTCATCCACCTGCTCGAGGCCGAGCGACTGAAGGTCAAACACAAACGAAAAGCCCGAGACTTGGTCATCAATGGTCAGCCCTATCGAACTGAAACTCACGTTCTTGTCGCTGAGAAATGCGAGGATTCCGCTGCCTTCCGCGTCACTCTCGGCGGGCTCCTCGACTTCGGCCAAAGCGTCTTGATTGTCCTCTGACTGAGCGCTTGCGGGTTTTGGCTTTGGTGGCGTTCGACCCTTTTGCCAGCTTGTCGTGCCGTCAGACGATGTAAGAAAATTTGCCTGAAGGCCGTCCACCACGAGATTATCAAACTGAATTCGTCCGTTGGCCAAAGCCGCAATATCCAGTTCCAGTTCCAGGCGACTTAGCTCGGCAAGCGATGTATCCGCCATTGTCAGGCTGGGGATAACCACGCCGCCGACATAGATGTGCGTGATACGTCCAAGCGCGACGCTCACATCGTCGTTGACCAAAAGTGGTCGCCCGATCTGTTCCGAAAGAACTTGTTCGACAAGGCCGCGCCGCATGTCTGAAAACAACGGCGCAGCCAGCAACAACCAGACAAAGGCGATTGCTGCGAAAACGAGAAACACGACAATGCCGAATATTCTAAATAGCCAAGTCCTCATGCGTTCCCTTGTCGCCGCTCACACAGGCCAGTTTACCTCGAAAACGGAAATCTCCAACCATTCTGGCAGTTTGGCCCGAAAACAAGGTTTCCTTGTGCCGCGCTTTGCGCACTCAGCGGTCCAAAGCCGCAAGGATGCGCGCATCCCGTTCGTATGGGTCTTCGCGGAAGTGAACGACCCCGTCCTCAACCCACGCTGTCCAATAAGTCAGGAGAACCGGCATCGGCTCGGGCAGGTTGATGCGGGTTGTCTTTCCGCTATCCAGAATGGACTGCATTTTTTGTCGGCTCCAGTCCGGCTCCCCTTCCATCAGAAGGCTTGCGAATTCGAATGGATACTCAAGGCGAACGCATCCGGAACTGAGGTTTCTTTCGTTTCGGTCAAAAAGACTGGCGTCGTTGGTGTCATGCAAGTACACCGCGTACTTGTTGGGAAACATGAACTTGACCAAACCCAACGCATTGTCCGGGCCCGGTTGCTGAACCAGCGTGACGCCGGGGTTCTTTGCCCCCCAATTCACAGTATTGGCAGGAATTGTCTGCCCGTCTTTGTTCCGCACCACATAATTGTTACGCGACAGATAGGTCGGATCCTGGCGGATGCGAGACAACTTGTCTTTGCGAAAAATCGAAGCGGGAACGGTCCAGGTCGGGTTGAACTCCATGTATTCGATTTCATCCCGGAACACCGGGGTCTTTCTATAGGCTGACCCCGTAATCGACCTGGTGGTCCAAAGCGTACCATCCGATTTGACCATGTATGTGCGGGCGCCGGCAATGTTCACCAGCACGAACTCGTCGTCGATTTCCCGCATCAGCCAACGGCCTCGTTCCAGACTGAGACGCAGCTTGTTTACACGGTCTTCTACGGGTTTATTGAGTGAATTGAACGTCTTGCCGCCAATAACCCCGTCTGCTTCCAACCCGTGGCGACTTTGAAAGTTCTTGACCAACTCGACCAGGTTATCATCGTAAACCCAAGCCGGATCTTCACCATCTTGACTGGTTTTCGACGATGCGCCAGCTCCTGCATAACCCTCTGCCACAAGCCTTTCGCGTAGTTTTGCAACGGCCGGATCCACCATTTCCGGCTTCAAAACAGTGTCTTCGGGAACTTTGGTCCAGCCCCCTTGCGATGCGATGGATCTGTATTTGCTCAGCGCTTCAACAAGCATCGCATATTGGGCGTTGTCGATGTCGATGCGTTCAACTAATGCGCTAAAGCCTTCCCCTTGAAGAAACTGGTTCAACACCTTGGCTGGATCTTGTTGAATAACCGGCTTTGAGAAGTTCCAATCGTCGTCCAGTGCGTTTGGGTCAACTTTCCCAAACACCAGATGGTGCACAAGCTTCACGGCGGCATCGGTCGCCAGAATGTCGAAGTAAGCTTGATCCGAGGCATCCCTACTCTGTGAGGCTTTCAAAGCGGCTAGAAGTTCCTCTAGTTTGAAGTCATCGGGTCTGAACCCCTGATCAATGGCCCCATCCAACTCTTCAAAAAGTTCGTCAACCAGTTCATTGCGTGTCCATACCGGTGCAAAGCCCCGTTCTTCGTAAAAACGCGGCACTAGGATTTTCGCATTCAGGCTTTTGCTGTTGGGAAGTGCGCTACCAGCGTTGTCGCTTGACACCAGCAACGCTTCAATCCGTTTCGAGACTTGATTTGCAACACTCAGGTTAGGACATACCAACAGCATTGCAGTTAGCGTCGTTGCGAGCATCGACTTAAAATACTTCACCATCCCCTCCCGTGGCGCCCATCAATATTTGCCCATTGAGGAGAAGGATACTACAATATAATGTATATTCAAATTCCAATTCTTGGTTTTTCAACTCTGCTGCCCTCACGGAAGTGGCCCCCTGGACCAAGCCCTTGAGGTCTACGCAGTCCGTCGAATTATTGGATGGACTATGAAGCGCAGTCCTCAACCACCGCTTCGGTGAGGCTAACGAGCGACACGTAAAACGGTGCCGACAAATGATGCCCTTGGACCCTTGTCGAGAAGCCATTGTACCAGGGCAGTATGTCTTCAGCAGCAAATCGCGCGGCGTCTATTGCGCCGGGGCGTCCTTCCAAACACATCGCCAGATATTCGAGCATTATGGCCAGGTGATCGGCCGGTTCAGAGAAGCCATTGGCCACTTCTGTTCCGGCTTGCTTTAGCAATGATTGCATTCTGCAATGTGGGGCAGACATGAGGTTCCCCGACCCTTGCCAAGCAGAGGCATATAGTGGGGCGGCTTCCCTGCCACAGGCCAGAAATACGCTTCCGTAACTGATTGCGAGTTCTTTTTGGGTGGTCTGCGGGTCAAACCACTTTTTCATTTCCCGGATCAGTTGATCTGATCCAGCGACATCACTCAAAAGCTCGTCAGCGACCCCGCCATGGCATGCTTTGATGGTTGCCACGTCAAGTTCGCGCGCGAATCCCGTCGACAGAAAGCGCATCAGATCCGGAGAAACTTCCTTCATACGGTGATGGGTCCGCCAAAAGCTGTTACCGGTGGAACTTCTCCTTCAAACTTCTCCATCTCTACGATGCAGGTATTTGCAGATGTCGCTTGTGACAGTTTCGAGGCGCCCACATCCAAAGTGACCGTGTTTGGGTCGCCATACGTGTCGAGAGCGTTGGGTGTGGCATCGACCGGTCCATACCAGGCACCTTCATGAATGCGGATTACGCCTCTTGGATAGTCATCGCTCAGAACAGCGCCGGCCAACAATTGACCGCGATCATTGAAAACCCGCACGATATCGCCGTCTTCAATTCCTCGGTCGGCCGCGTCTTCGGGGTTTACATACACAGGCTCTCGATCCTTTACCGCATATGTTGCGCGGTACGGGTCGCTCTCGCACATTTGCGAATGGAGGCGCTGATCCGGGTGACAGGATTGCAGCCACAGCGGAAACTTGTCGGACCCCGGCCCACCATGAGACCGTTCGACTTTTTCCATCCACTTGGGGTGTTCTCCGCAATCGTCATAGCCATAGTTGCCGATTGTCCGGCTGGAGATTTCGATAAATCCTGAAGGCGTACCAAGCGCATTTATTTCAGGGTCTTCGCGGAAATCGGCGTGTCTGACCCAAGGTTCGCCCCGTTCAAATCGAACCATGCCCTTTTCCCAGAACTCTTCGAAAGGTGGCATCTCATAGCTACCTTCGTTTGCGCTTCGGGTCGTCTCATAAAGGCTCTCAACCCACTCCATTTCGTCCCAGCCGCGGGTGTATTCTTGCTCGCGACCGAAGCGTTGGCAGAACAGCGAAAAAATCTCAAAGTCGGTTTTGGAATGGAACAGCGGATCGACCAGCTTCTTCATGGCGATTACGCCGGAACGAGAATATGAGCCGTAGCTGTCTATGTCGTTCCGCTCAAATTGGGTGCAGGCAGGCAGGACCAAGTCGGCGTGTCTGCACGTAGCGGTCCACGCATAGTCAATCGCAACAATGGTCTCCAGCTTTTGGATAGCCACGCGCATCTTGTTGTGGTCCTGATGATGATGGAACGGATTGCATCCGGTGAAAATTGCCATTCGGATGTCCGGATACGTAACTGTGTGCCCGTTGTGTTCGACTGTTCCACCAGGGTTCATCAGGCAGTCGATCCATCTGGCGACAGGAATTGTACTGCTGGCACCCAGGAAATTGTCGTCGGACCGCACAGGATCAACGCCAATATCCAAATTCAGAGGAAAAGCCCCGGGCATGCTGGCGCCCGATGGCGCCACGCCAATACCGCTATAGTGATGAGAGTAGCTGATGCCGCCCCCGGGCAGTCCGATTTGGCCCAACATGGCCGCGATGATCGCACCCATCCAATACGGCTGTTCGCCATGCTGTTGCCGCTGCACGGACCAACCGAAGACGAGCTGCGTTCGGTCCGATGCAAGCAATCGGGCAAATTCTTTGATCGTATCAACCGGGACACCGCAAATCGGCGCTGCCCAATCGGGCGTCTTTTCGACACCATCTTCAGCCTCGCCCATGACGTAGGCCATGAAAGGCTCGAACCCGAGCGTGTAGACATTCAGAAACTCTTCGTCGTGCAAACCTTCGGTATAGAGCGTGTGCGCCAATGCCAGCATGAAAGCCACATCTGTCATCGGGTTGATGTAGAGTTGCTCGGCCCCAATGTGCTTTTGGGTTTTGGTTCGCACCGGGTCCACGCTGATGGCCCGGATGTCGCCTGCCGCGATTTTGTCCCGCAACTGGTCAAAATACTCAAATGGTTCGTGTGTTTCGCAGGTCCAGCCGACTTGCAGGTTTTTCAGCGGGTCATTCGCCCAGAAAACGATGGTCTTGGCGTTATCCAGGATCAGTGGCCAACTGGTTCCCTGCGAATAAACTTCGGTGGACCCAAGCACGTAAGGAAGGATGGTTTGGCCTGCGCCAGTTGAATAGTCGCCCGCCTTTTTCACATAGCCGCCGTACATCGAAACGGCACGGTTCATGTGATTGATGCAGGAATGGAACTGGCCGGTCTGCCGCCAGCCCGTCGCCCCAGCGTAAAGCCCCGAAGGTCCGTGCGTAGTCTGAACACGCTCCATTTCCTCGAAGAACAGGTCCAAAGCCTCATCCCAGGTCAGACGAACAAAGCGGTTGTCGCCCCGTGTGGTCCGGTCCGCGTCCTTTCGGTTATCCAGCCATTCTGCACGGGCCATCGGGTAGCGGACGCGCGACGGCGAATAAATCAGGCCCTGGATGCCGTTCACCATATCGGTCGGGTGCGGATCGTCGGCAAGCGGGCGAACCTCGGTCACCTGACCACCTTTGACAAGGGCCTCGATCGCACCCCAGTGTGAGCCTGATGTTTTCCAGATACCGGCAGATGTCAGTTGCTCTGCACGAGCGGTCGCTGGTTGAAGCAGGCTGGGCCCCAATAGTGCGGACAACCCTGTTGCTCCTGTGCCTTTCAGAAAATCACGACGCGTTGACATGGTTTTCTCCTCAGTGAGAGCCGCCATAGTCAGCGGAATGTTTTTGCAGGTAGGTCAGCACCAAATTGGCCTGGGCTTCGTCCATGTTGGTAAACCCGACCATACCGTTAAACTGCGCAGGCCAGGAGTTGGTCCCGAAGTGATCCGGGTCCGGCTGTGCGTGGCAAGTGGAGCAGTTGGCGGTGTAGCTTTCCTCAGCCACCGTCCAAAGTTCGTCAATCTCATCCACATATCCCTGTTTGTCCGACCAAAGCGTTACCGTGACAGGCGCCCAGTCGAGCCCCGTCGCATCATCCGTCTGAGGTGCGGAAGCTTCGACCAGTTCGGCGTTCTGAGCCGTGTCCTTAGACAAAACGGCAACCCGAATATTGTGCCCGAATTCATCAAATATGACGCGCCCAAACCCCTTATCCTTGCGCCACGCCTTAAGTGCGACTTGAACACGGTCCCCGCTTTCATCCAAAACTTCGACGGCAGCACCGAGTGTCAAGTTACCCACCGGCTCCGAACCCTCGGCGCTGTCATAAACAGGGATGTCACGAATGGCGAAGTAGTCTTCGCCGACCGAGACGCTGCCTGAATTGGCTTTGTTTTCAAGCTTGGCCATGGCCGGGCTGCCCACGGCCACATTGTCAGGCAGGTGATGAGCTATGCCCTTGTGACACTCGATACAGCCTGTATTCAGTGCGGCTGCCGGTTTCATATAGAACCGCGCTTCGGCCGACATCGCGTCCCAATCCATGCTGTCGTAATCATGACAGTTCCGACATTCGAGCGAGTTGTTTGCCTCCAGCCGGGCCCATTCGTGTCTTGCCAATTCCGCGCGGCGTGCCTCGAACTTTTCGCGGGTGTTTATGGTGCCGAATACAGCCGCCCAGACTTCCTTCGACGCTTGCATTTTTCTGGCAACCTTGTTGGTCCACTCATGCGGTACATGACAATCCGGACATGTGGCACGGACCCCGGTTCGGTTTTCCCAATGGACCGTGGACTGAAGCTCTACATAGACATTGTCACGCATCTCGTGGCAGGAAACGCAGAACTTTTCCGTGTTGGTAAACTCCATCGCGGTATTGAAGCCGCCCCAGAAAATTATCCCGGTAATAAAGCCACCCAGACTGATCACGCCCAGACTAATCGTTGTGGCAGGTCGGGATACCGTATTCCAGAAGGATGACAATGTAGACTTCAGAGACATAAGAACGTGCTCCTCGGTTCATTTTCTGGGTTTAAAGAGATCCAGTTGGCGGGCCGTAAATGATTTGAAGGATCCATACGGTGAACCCGTAAGCCCCGACCCCAAGGACTGTAATTCCGGGCAGAAACACCAACGTAATAAACAAGAAGGACAGCCATTCACGCTTGGCTGCGTCTTTCGAGCTGCTGATGGATTGATCTGTCATATCTATCTCGCTCGCCTAAGATGAAAACGCTCACGGCAATGTTACTACCATAGATATACCTGCTTGAATCAAAGGTCGCGGCGGAATGTCGCATCCTGAAGCTGATCTAGAGCGCTGTATTTACGTCTTTTTCCGGCAAGGTTTTCTGCTTTGGGTCCATCTTAATCATCTGAAAATGCGAGAAAGATGCCCCTTTTCCACCCAATGATGGGCAAGCCCAGGGTATGATCCAGCGCTCCGTAGCACGAGACGCAGTGAGGGGGACTTCGAGGCCTTCACAAAAAAGTTGCACGGTCAAAGCTGAGGCTCGTTTCGTTTGCCCAGCCAATATGGGTTTCGCCCCTAAGGCGACTTTAACTGGTGATCTATCCAATCCATTCAGATCGTGTTTCTCTGGAATCCAAGAATTGCCAGGTGTCTATGGCGTCTGTGTCCGGTCAAGTTGTGCCGGTGTATCGACATGCCATCTCATGCCTAAATCCGAGAGATGCCTTTGAACCCGGCCCGGATAATCAGACACAATTGCGTCCACGCGCAGATCGATCATTCTGCTTATTTCTTCAGGGTCATTGACTGTCCACACAGCAACACAAAGGCCCAGTTCTTTCGCAAGTGACACATTTTCTGCGGTCACATCCGCAAAATAGGGGCACCAAAGCGCACCCCCGGCCTGTTTGACCAGTTTTGGAATTTCATCCCGACGGCCCCGAAAATCCGGGCAAACAGCTTTCGAGGAATCCTCACCGACATCGTCGGCATTTTCCGGGAGCTGAGTCAGGTAGGAGGACGGCAGATCAGGCGCCTGACGCTGACATTCTTCCAACAGGTTCCAATCGAAACTGTGCAAAACAGCCCGCGATGCTAAGCCTGTGGCACGAAGCTCCTGCAGCACACGTTTAACGAATTTCCGCCTGTAAGATGAATCGTGGGCCAAATCGGGGTCAGATTTTAGTTCCAGCATAAGATTGGCATCACCGTATCTCGGTTCACCAACAAGTTTCAGCAAGTCCGACAGCGTGGGAACGCGAATGCCGTCCAGTTGGGCTTGATCAGGGAACCGACGACCATAAGCCGATTGCCCGTTCAACCGTCCGACGTCGAATTGCTGGATCTGTTCGACGGTCAAAGAGGAAACCTTTGGCTCTTCCCCCACCAAGAAACGGCCACTGGCGTCCCGAAAAGTCGGCGCGTGAAGCCGGTGGTTATGTGTGATGACGGGGACATCGTCAGCCGTAAGAACGACATCAAACTCAAGAAGCGGGACGCCAATGGAAAGTGTGAAGTCAAAACCGATCATGCTGTTTTCAGGCAAAACGCCCCGCGCACCCCGATGACCTACGACCCGGATCAAATCCTTGCCGCCGCGAAATGCTTCGACCTGAGGGAACACCATTAGTTTTCCAGTCTTTTGCCCGTTGCGTGGTCAAACAAATGCATATTCTCTGGTGCAACCGAGAACCGCATATTCGGATGACGACCCTCGATCGGGTGAACACCCGGAAGGCTGATCGTGATCGTGTCGCCAGAACCCGTAAGGTGGCCGTGCAACAGCGTATTTGCCCCAAGCGGTTCCGCCATCTGAATCGCAGCTTCCAGCGGACCGCTTTCATCCAGCAGCAGGTGCTCTGGCCTTATGCCCAGCTTTACGGCGGCATCTGGACCTGTAGACGGGCCAACCGCGATGTCGCCGATCCGGACTGTCCCGTTTTCGCGCCGCGCTTCAAAAACATTCATCGCCGGGCTGCCGATGAATTGCGCCGCGAACAGCGTCTTAGGGGTCTCGTAGACCTCCAGCGGCGTTCCTATTTGCTCGGCGATGCCTCCATTCATTACGATCATTCTGTCCGCCATTGTCATGGCTTCGACCTGGTCATGTGTAACGTAAAGTGAGGTAATACCGAGTTTTTCCTGAAGTTCGCGGATTTCAAGACGCATCTGAACGCGAAGCTTGGCGTCAAGGTTCGAGAGCGGCTCATCAAACAGGAAAACCGCCGGCTCGCGGACGATGGCCCGCCCCATCGCCACCCTCTGACGCTGTCCGCCTGACAACTGTCTGGGCTTACGGTCCAGCAAGGGTTCCAACTGCAGCAGCTTTGCGGCGTCAGTCACTTTTTGATCGATCTGATCTTTGGGCAACCCGGCAATTTTCAGGCCATAACCCATGTTCTGACGCACCGACATATGCGGATAGAGCGCATAGTTCTGGAACACCATGGCAATGTCCCGGTCCATAGGCTCTTTTTCGTTGGCCCGTTCATCACCGATCCGGATTTCTCCTGACGTGACAGTTTCCAGCCCCGCCACCATCCGCAACAGTGTGGATTTACCACAGCCAGAGGGGCCGACGATCACAATGAACTCACCATCGGCGATATCGACATCAATACCGTGGATCACATCCGTCGGGCCAAAGCTCTTTTTGACATTCTCTAGGGATACTGTTGCCATTTCTTACTTCTCGCTATCGACAAGGCCGCGGACAAAGAGCTTTTGCATCGACACCACCACGATGACCGGCGGTATCATCGCCAGAATGGACGTCGCCATGATGACCGGCCATTCGGCCACATCATCGCCGGACGGGAACATCTGCTTGATACCCATCACGATGGTATTCATCTCTGGATCAGTCGTGATCAGCAGCGGCCACAGGTATTGGTTCCAGCCATAGATAAACAGGATCACGAACAACGCCGCGATGTTGGTGCGGCTCATGGGCACCACGATATCGATGAAGAACCGCATCGGTCGGGCCCCATCTACGCGGGCGGCTTCAGCCAGTTCATCCGGGATTGTCAGAAAGAACTGGCGGAACAGGAAGGTTGCGGTGGCCGAGGCGATCAAGGGGAAGATCAGCCCATAGTAGCTGTTGAGCATTCCGAACCCTGCGACGACCTCAAAAGTCGGCACGATACGAACCTCGACCGGAAGCATAAGCGTCAGGAAGATCAGCCAAAAGAAAGTCGTCCGTCCGGGAAAGCGGAAATAGACAATCGCAAAAGCAGAGAGCAGTGAAATCACGATTTTGCCCACTGCGATCCCAATGGCCATCACGAGGCTGTTGAACAACATCGTGGCAACCGGGACATTCACGCCGGAAAACAGCGCGGCCTTGTAGTTCTCCCAGAACTGATCACCCGGTACCAACGGCATGGGCGGTGACACGATTTCAGGCTGGGTGACGGTAGAGGCGACAAATGCCAGCCAGATCGGGAAGAAGATGATCAAGACGCCAAGGATCATCATGGCATGAGTCAACCAGATCCCCATGCCGCGTTTTTCGACCATTCCGTGTTGTTGGGCTGCCATCAGTAGTGCACCCTTTTTTCCACGTATTTGAACTGGATGACGGTCAGCAGGCCCACGACGATCAGCAGAATGACAGATTGTGCCGAAGACGAACCAAGATCCTGTCCGACGAACCCATCCGAAAAGACTTTGTAGACCAGAATAGTCGTCGACTGCTGTGGCCCGCCGCCGGTGATTGTGTGAATGACGCCGAATGTTTCAAAGAAGGCATAGACGACATTCACCACCAGCAGGAAGAACGCGGTTGGTGACAAAAGCGGCAGCACGATCGTGAAGAATCGGCGCCAGAAGCGTGCGCCATCGATGGCGGCAGCCTCGATCACCGACCTTGGGACCGACTGCAACGCTGCGAAAAAGAACAGGAAGTTATAGCTGATGCGCCCCCAGGCAGAGGCGACGACCACAAGCCCCATGGCCTCGGTGCCGTTCAGAACGTGGTTCCAGTCATAACCAAGCTGGCCGAGGTACCACGATACGACACCCACGCGCGTGTTGAACATAAACAGCCACAGTACACCTGCCACCGCAGGCGCGACCGCATAGGGCCAGATCAGCAGCGTCCGATAGACACCCGATCCCTTGATCAGGCGGTCTGCGATGACCGCCAGAAACAAGGCCGGGATCATCGAACACAGCGTGACGAGCGTCGAAAACACGGCTGTTGTCACGAAAGAGGCGCGGTAGAACTTATCGCTCAACAGGAACTCAAAATTGCCGAGCCCCACAAACTGGGACGACAGCCCAAACGGATCAGGTATGAACAGAGATTGCCAAACGGCCTGACCGGCAGGGTAGAAAAAGAATACAGCGGAAATGATGACCTGAGGGGCGATCAGCGCCAATGGCAACAGCCAGCCGCGAAAGGTGACGCGTTTTTCCATCCTGATGGTCCACCGAAGAAAGAGAATGCGGGCTCTGTAGAGCCCGCATCGGATTGTGGTTTATTGATTGGCGGATTCGAACCGGCGCAGCAGCGCGTCACCGCGTTCTTTTGCGCTGTCCATCGCTTCCTGAGCGGTCTTTTCACCGGACCAGACAGCCTCAAGCTCTTCGTCGATGATCCCGCGAATCTGGTCGAACGACCCCAGACGCAGACCTTTCGAATTTGCGGTCGGCTCCTTCGCAGTCATCTGGATCACCGCGATGTCGGTTCCCGGGTTTTCGTCATAGAAACCCGCAGCGCGGGTGGCTTCGCCAGCTTCAGCCGTGATCGGAAGATAGCCGGTGTCCTGGTGCCAGGCGGCCTGCACGTCGGACGACGACAAGAAGCTCAGGAATTCGCCGACGCCCTTGTATTCTTCAGGGTCATGACCTTCCATCACCCAAAGCGATGCGCCACCGATAATGGTGTTCTGCGGCTCGCTCGTGACAGCTTCCCAATAGGGCAGCGGGCGCACATCGAAATCGAACTCAGCCTCGGAACTGATGCCAGCGTAACCGGCCGAGCTTTCCGTAAACAACGCGCATTCGCCAGCCCGGAAGTTTGCCCCACCTTCGTTCCTGCGCCCGGTGTAGATGAACTTGCCATCCTTGGCCCAGTCGCCCATTGCCGTCAGGTGCGCGACCTGCGCCGGGCCGTTCAGCATCAGCTCGGTATCCAGACCGGCAAAACCGTTGTCCTTCGAGGCGAACGGAACGTCGTGATAGGCTGACAGGTTCTCAAGATGGATCCAGCTTTGCCATGCAGTCACCAGCGGGCAGTCTTCACCACCAGCCTTGAGCTGCTCGAGAACGTCGCCAACTTTTTCCCAGGTGGACAGATCCGTATCCGGGTCGACACCGGCCGCTTCCATGGCGTCGCGATTGACCCACAGAACCGGCGTGGAAGAGTTGAACGGCAACGACAGCATGTCACCGTCAGTTGTCGTGTAGTATCCTTTGACCGCCCCAATATATGCGTCGGGATCGAAGGAAGCGCCGCTTTCAGCCATAACTTCATAGACCGGTTTGATTGCACCTTCGGCCGACATCATCGTTGCCGTGCCCACTTCGAACACCATCAGGATATGCGGCTGTTCACCGGCACGGAATGCGGCGATCCCCGCATTCAAGGTTTCCGAGTAGTTGCCCTTGTGGCTTTCGACAACGACAAACTCATCCTGGCTGGCGTTGAACTCCTCGACCTGCGCTTTCACAAGTTCACCCAGTCGACCGGTGAAGGCATGCCAGAACTGAACTTCGGTTTGCGCCATTGCCGCCACCGGGGACAAGGCAGTTGTTAAGGCAAGAGCGCCTAGCAGATTCTTATTCATGATTCCTCCCATGCATCAGGTTCGATGCTTCGTTGAATACCGACCGCTACGCGTAAACGGCACACATGACGATTTCACGACGTTAGCGTTACAGAAATATAATTCAAGCTTTATCTGCTGGATAAAAAAATAACACAATGTTATGCACAAGGACAGCAGACTAGGATCGGAAATGAGTCAAATTCTGAGAGTCCGGCAAATGGAAGCCCTTATGGCAGTGACCACCAATGGCTCTGTCACAGCGGCCGCAAACGATTTAGGGGTAAGCCAGCCTGCTGTCAGCAGATTGCTGTCGGATCTTGAAAAGTCACTTGGGTTCCAGCTTTTTGATCGCAGGGAAGGCAGATTGGTGCCAACTCAGGAGGTTCGTTACCTTTTGCCCAGCGTCGAGCGTGTTCTCGAGCTTATGAGACAAATCTCGGATGTCAGCCAGGACATCACAAAACGCAAAGCAGGGCACATCCGAGTCGCTTGCCTGCCCGGATTTGCCACCAGCCACCTACCCGATGTCGTCTCCAGATTTCTGGAAAATCGGCCTGGTGTCACCCTGACAATCGAACCAGACAGACCAGAACGCATTCTCGAATGGATGATCGGCGAGCAGTATGATTTCGGAATCACAGACAGCTTTAATGGTCACCCGGCGGTCGAAAGCACAAATATCGACGTCCGGACAGTTTGCGTATTCCCGACCGGACATGACCTGGAAAACCTCTCCGAAGTTACGCCTGCGGACCTTGAAGATAGCAAAATCATCCACACGCGACGCGACAGCGACTTTTTCGGTCGGCTTTCGAAAGCGTTTCAAAATGCCAATGTCGAATTGAGTTCCCATATTGAAGTCAGGCAGTTCACGGCGGCCTGCGAGTTGGCCGTCAAAGGCGTTGGCGTATCTGTCGTGAGTGAACTTGACGCCGTCCAATACACATCTCGGGGCTTAAGCTATCGGCCATTCAAACCACTGTTGCCGCACACCCTTTCGCTGGTGCGCCCGATTTTAAAGCAACCGTCACTGGTGACTTTGGAATTCATCGAACAGTTTAGGGAAAGCCTAGACCCGTATAAGGCAGAGAAGGTCAGTCGATGAGCACAGAAGTATGAAAACGAAGTTGGACTGACAGCAAACTCTGCGCTCACCAATTGCCTAAGGTCCGCACTCTATCCTCGTGACCTGATCCTGAACCCCGCGGTTTCCTCCTTACGAAGTTTGTCAACGCAGGCCGCCATCGGCGCCCAACGGCAAACTTGTACCTCTGCCCGCAGCGAAAAACCTTCAGAAAAAGATCATTTTCTGTATTTGCGAAAAAGCCAAAGCGCAATTATGGAAGCATACCTTCATTTTGTATTAAGCCGTCTTAGCGTCACCTCAAGGCCAGCGCGAACTTAACATGCCTGAAGCTGTGTTGCCCTCGTCTGACTTACTTTCACCGAACCGAGGTTTGAATGCCGGCGCCTCAAGACTGCGCCCCGTCGTATTGGCCGCGGCAACCACGGTTCTGGGTGTCATACCGCTGCTGCCGGACGTGTTTTGGGTGGGTCTTGCTGTCACGATCATGGGCGGATTGACGGTGGGCACGATGCTCACAATGATCCTCGTCCCGGTTTTGTTCGCCACGCTGAATGGTATCCGACAATCACCACAGGCCGTTTAACATGGCCTTTCGAACCACGGTCGGATCAGTTTTTTCCGAGTGAGATAGATGGTTGCGCAATTGATTTAGCGTTTGGGGGGATAAGGTGGACAATACAATACTGTATTTCTTGGTGGGAATATTCGTAGTTGGCCTGCTTTCGATGGGATATTTTGCCAAGGGCAGCGGAGCACTTTGGGTCATCGCAATACTGGTCGGCGTATTGCTGGCAATGGTCGCATTCTTTGGAGGCTACTTTGGTGAAGCACCAAAGTGAACCTTGAAGGCCTGAGTTTTGCCAAAACCATCATGCTTAGTGTCGTTTGGATACTGAAGGCGTCTGTTTTCAATCAGTTGGTGCAATCTTGGTTTGGATGACGAACCGCGTCAGTGGATCAGGTTCTTCATTTTCCAGTACTGCCTTAAGTAGGTGATCCAAACGGTTTTCCTGCCAGTCGCGCGCCGCAATCGCGATGTTCAATGCCAACGCGCTGTCGTCGGTCAGGGCTCTGGAAAAAACGTCGATGATCGAATCTCTGAGGTTCGGAGAAGCTGTGCCAGCGTCAGTCAACGCGCGTATCAGGCTCTGCCTGTCTTGCAATTTCCGTCCTGACTTTTGAAGCGCATTGTCGATGGTTTGCACCGCAACTGATCCGTCCACCTCCAAACCGGCAAGAGCCCAATCGTAAAGGTAACCGCTGCGGCTGCTTACGGCGCGCGGGTAACGTGCCCGTACGATCCCGACCGCCTCCGCATCGTCCTTTTGCAAACCCAAGAGACGAATTGCAATCGGAACAAAGCTTATGCGGTTGATGTTGCGAAGCTCCTCCATCAGCCGGTTGGTTGGAACCTTTGGGCGCAGGGCTTGAACCGCTGGATACGGGGCGCGATCCAGTTCGATCAACGCCGTGTCACGCAGGACGGGATCCGAGGAGTTTAGATACCCGGCGAAGAACTCAACACGCTCCGCAACGTTTTTGCTGCCGAAAGACCAGTATTTTGCCGCGTCCTCGAGACTTGCCAGAAACTGTTCCCGGTCCGGGTTCAGAATGAATATCCTTTTCCATCTGCGCGAGAAACCGCGCCCGGCCGCGTCCCTGTCCACCGCTCCATAGGTAAAGAGAATGCTCTTGTCCGGGTAATTTCGAAATGTTGCCCGGGTCGCACTGTCGACGAGAAACGGAATCTCAGGCGATCCTGCAAGATCCTCAGATGTGCCTTTGATCAGCTTTTTCGGATCAAATCTGAATGGGTTGTCCTGTGCAGGTCCGGCCAAAACAATGATTTCGGCCGAAATCAGATGATCAGCAAGTGATGCGTCCGGCAGTGTTATGCACACCGTGCATGCGCTTGTAAGGCGGGGTTGAGATGCAGTGGCAATCAATACGGCAACGACCAATAGGGGGATGCCAAGGGAACGCGCAAAGCGGTCCTGAAAGGCGCGAGGCCGACCAAAGCTGAACATTCAACACACCCTTTCAAATTCGAACGGTAACGCGACAGCCCCTCCTTTGACTGTCTGTTCATTGATCACTTCCAGCCTTCAGTTCGCACCGAACAATATGCTGACTGACTTTTGCTCAGAAGGCTTGCGCCGGTATAGTCTGCCACACGCGCAATGAGACAACTCATTGCTGGACTTCTTCCTGCTCGGCGGGACTGACCCAGCCCTGCTTTCGCAGTTCATGCAACACGGCTTCGGCGTTTTTGTCGTCTCTATGAATACTTTTCAGCATCGCACCAATTGGTGCGCCTGGCCAGGCGCGCTCAAGCTCTGCCAACTTTGCCTGGGCAGCTTGATCGCGTCCCATCGCAGACAAGGCAGCCGTGACATAAGCCAGAGAAGGTGCACTCAGCGGATCCCCAAGTTGCTTGGCCTCTTCAAAGCGCTGAACCGTTTTTTCATACTCACCCAGATGAAAGTAGGTCGCGCCTGAAATGTTGCGATTGGCAAACCTTTGGTTGCTGGAATTCATAAGGGAAAGCCGGTCAGCTGTTTCGATTGCTTCCTCGAACTCGCCGGAAAACAAAGCGACAGCCCCAGAAAAGTCGAGGACTGCGCCATCATTCGGGTCAAGTTGTGAGGCGCGCCTGCCGAGTTGTAACGCAGCATCGTAATCGCGATTGGCGAAATAGGCCCAGCTTTCGGCGGACTGGCTCCAGGCTTGGTCTGGCGCAAGGCTAACGGCCTGGTTTGCCAATTTCATGGCAGCATCGGCATATTCCGCTTTGGCGTCTGATGGTGGAGAAATCACTGAGAGCGACGCCAATGCCTGTGCTGCACCCGCGTAGCCACCAAAGTAATCAGGGTCCATCTCAATCACACCTTCAAACACAGAAAGAACCAGTAACTGGCGCTGCCGGTCGAAGATCGGAAAAATCATTGTCCGTGCTAGTTGCGCCAGATTGAAGGCTTGCAAAGCGGCAGGGGACTTTTCGTAAATTGCGGCGCGCTGTAAAAATGCGTTCGTGTTCGTCTCAGGTGGATTGCTTAGTTCTGCCGAAGTGGGGTCTTTTCTGTCCGGAACAAGACTGACTGCGATCAGTGCGCCAACAACAGCCCCAAAACCGAACGCGCCGATAGGAAGGCCAAAACGTTTGGTGTCAGTCGAAAGCGATGCCGAACCCACTCTGGTGGCCGCTTCGAACCGTGGCCTGTACCCGCCGCTGTCGATATGCAGGCGTACCGGGTCTTCTTTTCCAATGCCCTCGTAATGCAGTTCCAAAAATTGACGAAGCCGTCTGGCGTCCACGCGAACAACGTTTTCCGGATCGGTCCCTTCTGAGGTGTCGCGGCCATAGACGTCTTGCGCTATTGTTTTCCCACGAATTTTTTCGCCTCGCCCGGCGAGTTCTTCGTCAACAATGTAGGTCAAAAAGGCCTGAAGTCTTTCGGACCCATCCATGTGCGCGTCCGCAAGCAATCTGCTTAGGGCGGCACGCTTGTCATTATCCGGGATGTCTTCGGAACGCCTTACCATATTCTTATTCTTGCAATTATCGGAACGTGAGTCACGCCAATAGTCACCGTGAGTCACTTACATTCGTAGTCACTAAGTGTCAGTTTGATAAGCATAACAGCGGGATGATGTGCGCCTTTGCGCTACGCCCGCCTACCTCGCTGCTAAGCGATTGGAGGACGGTATATGGCCTATCATTCGAACTACAGAAGATTGAGTAAGCATTTCGCAATTGGTGTGCTTTTCGGCGCCTGGGCCGTTTCTCCGCAAGCGTTTACGGAAGCACTAATTGGTGTTGTTACACCTTCGGCGGCATATGCGCAGGAAACGGAAGACGTTTCTCCGACGATGGTGCGTGATCGTCCGCGGGATGTGTACTATCCAAACACCGAAGACCTGGCCGAAGATGAGATGCGGGTCATCGCGTGCGGGACCGGAATGCCCACAACACGGGCAGCGCAGGCTGCCGCGTGTTTCCTTGTGGAATTGGGCAACGGGGACAAGTTCCTGTTCGATATTGGCTCGGGGTCGGCCGAGCGGATTTCGTCGCTGCAAATCCCCTACAACTACCTCAACAAAGTGTTTATCGGACATCTGCACACCGACCACTTTGGTGCGCTGCATGACCTGTTCATCGGCGGCGCATTGATGGGGCGAAACGTGCCGTTGCGCGTCTGGGGCCCGAGCGGGCCAGCCGAGGAACTTGGCACGGCCTATGCGTTGGATCATATGCAGAAGATGCTGACCTGGGATCTGGCCGGTCGCGCTGGTAACATTGATTTTCGTGGGTATTCGATGGAAGTTAACGAATTCGACTACCAACTGGAAAACGAGGTTATCTACGACGAGAATGGAGTCCAGATACGCACTTTCCCGGCCATTCACTCGATCGACGGTGCAGTCAGTTACGCGCTCGAATGGAACGGCCTGAAATTCGTATTCAGCTCGGACACCTATCCAAACACATGGTTCAAGGAATACGCAAAGAATGCCGATCTAGCGATCCACGAGTGTTTCATTGCGGTGCCAGAACTCGTCGCCAAGATGAAGTTTACGCCCGAGTCGGCTTTGTTAGTCGGGACACAAGTTCACACTGCGCCCGAAGCGTTCGGCAAAGTGATGAGCGATATCCAGCCTCGCATGGCTGTCGCGTACCATTTCTTTAACGACTTCGACACGGCTAATGGCGTGTATGAGAGAATTCGATCCACGTACGACGGCCCCCTGAGCATGGCGGATGATTTCATGGTCTGGAATGTGACTAAAGACGATATCACCGTTCGAATGGCGGCCACTGAAGAACGAACATGGTCGCCGCCGCTTGCCGCTCCAGCGATCGCGCCGGACCCGGCAGACAAAACAGCTTATGCCGAGCAGGTGGGCTTGGCCCCGGAGGTTATGGAATTTTCCGATTTTACAAAGGGTGGTTTTGATGATGTCGACGATGTCTTGAGACCCATCTACGAAGAAGCTTCGGAAGCCTTGGGGCAGGAGTTCCCGTATCCCGGCGACAACTAAAATCAAATTTGACCGGTACGTGCTGAGCAGCACGTGCCGGTTTTTTTGAATAATGCAAGGGGCGTTGCGATGCGAAATATCACGAATAAACTGATCTTGACTGTCGCGCTGATCGTAGGTTTTGCGGAAACCGCAAGCGCTCAGTCCCTTGCCAGATCAGAGAATGATGAAGGTGGTTGGCGGCACTCGATCACGCCTTATCTGTTCCTCCCGCTCAGCACCACGGGCACCTCGACCATTGATGGTACAAGCGTCGATCTGGACTTGAGCCTGAGTGAGGTTCTGGATGTGCTGCAAGGGGCCGCTTCGGTGCGCTATGAAGGCTGGAACGGAGATTTCGGGATCATCTCCGAGGTCTACTATGTGAGGCTTGGCGGCGACGGCACCCTGCCCGGCGGAAGGGTGGGTGTCGATGTTGATGTCCGGCAAACCTTCGCCAATGTTCAGGGTGCTTACCGATTTGCGAACGGGGTCAATGCCTCTGGCAGGCGCTACGCGGCAGACGCCGCAATCGGTGTTCAGTGGAACCGGTTAAAGCAAGAGATCGACATTTCCGGCCTTGGCCCGGGCATGACGCTGGGCGGAACCGAAGACTGGTTCGAGCCAATGATCGCGCTGCGCTATGCGGTGGAAATCAACGACAAATGGAGCTTTGCCAGCCGCGCCGAACTAAGCGGATTTGGTGTGAATGGTGATGACCTGCAATACCTGCTTCTTGCAGGCTTCGACTGGAAAGGTTGGGAGAACACGTCCCTGCGGTTTGGCTATCAATTCTACGGAATTGACTATTCCATAAACCGTTCGGGTGGGGAGTTTGCCTATGACGTGGATCAGAATGGCATTTATGCTGCCGTCGCGTTTCATTTCTAAGTCTGGCGCTGCTTGCAACATTGGGGTCTTTTTGAGCTCGATGCTCGCGGGCCTTATGTTCAGCGCAAACCAGTCGGTTGCTGATCTTGTTTCACCCTACGGCGGCGAAACCGCGCCAAACTTCGTCGAGCTTTCGGTAGAGCCCGACCATGTGCGGGTCATCCTCGAGATAGATCTGAGTGACTATCCGGTCTTTGTCGTCCCAGATGACGGCTCGGGTTTGTCTTTGGCCGAGCGGACGGGGCAAAACCTTCAGGTTTGGGCGGACGGAGAAGAACTGACCAGCTCAACAAATACGATCGATGTGCGACCCAGGACACCCCGGCAAACAGCCGCCAGCGCGCAATATCGACCGCGACCGCGCAGTGACAACGTCATCTACGTGGATATGGAGTATCCGTTTAATGGTAAGCCCGAACGGATCAGGTTTGTCCCTCCGCTGAGTGCTGACGGTATTCCTTTGGCTTCTATTGGCGTGGTGGCCGAACATATGGGCGTTCCGGTTACAGACTATCGCTATCTTTCGCAGCCCGAGACGATGATCCCGGATTGGAGTGACCCGTGGTTCACCACATTTGAAAACCCCAATCTGACCCGTCACCACAAATCCCCGATGATGTCGTTTCTGGCCATGGAACCGCGGGTCGTCCGGCACGAGATCATCTTGCGTTTGAAAGACTTCGAAGGTTGGGCAGATCTGAACCTTGGAAACACAGAACGACTGACGGCGGATCAGGTCGCGGGCATTAAGTCTGAGGTTTCGCAGTTTTTTGCGAACAGAAACCCGATCGCCATCGATGGCAAGCAAGTGAACCCTGATACTGTGCAGGTCTCACGTATCCAGATTGGGGCCGAAGGTTTGCGCGTCCTTCCGGATGAGGCGGAAGCCAACCGAAATACGATGCTGCTGGGCGTTGTGCTGTCCTACCCGGTCATGACATTACCCAATCGTGTTGATGTGGCGTGGGAATTGTTCCCGGACAATCTGGACGTCATACCAATCACCCTCACCGATCCGGCCGGGGCGGTACCATCACAGATTTACGCGTCCGATCCTGTTGTTAGTTGGAATAACCACCTGACGACCTGGGCAGACCCGAAAACGAGCGCTGTAGTTGTCAAAACTGCGAGCCTGACACAGGTGCCGTTGTTTGCCATTGGCCTGGGTCTGCTGGGTATCATTTGTGCTTGGGTTTCGTCTAAACGTACCGGGGGCCAGCGCTTAATTTTGATCAGCCTGACCGGTGCATTCGGGGCCGCCGCAATTGTCGCCTACCCCGTAAAAAGCCCGATGCCCTTCGCGATGACGACGGAACCGGATGAGATCGCCACGCATCAGGTTGTGGAAGGACTGCTGAGCAACATTGGCACTGCGATGCTTGAGACGCAAAGTGACAAGACTGCGGCAGCGCTTGAGCCATTCGTTGAGGCGGGCAATCGCGATGACGTACAAGCCGAGATGAAGCGAGGTTTGTCGGTTACGTTACCATCCGGCGCACTGGCGCGCGTAGAGGAAATTGTTGATTTGAACGTCGAAAGCTTTGCGGTCGGTGATGCAAGGAACCGACACCAGGCGCTCGCCAATTGGACAGCCCGTGTCAGCGGCGGCCATTGGGGGCATTTTCACAGGCAGGCGGTCCTTTATCGCGGAGTGCTCGACGTCTCGCGGCATGGCAACCAATGGATGCTTGATGGGTTGACAATAATCAGTGCAAAGGCAGGGGGTTAACATAGTGAAACCTGTGCGGCTGTTCATTTTTGCGTTGCTGTCAGCCTTGATCTCATTGTGTGCAGAAAGCGCCAAGGCGCATTTCAATCTGAACCAGAATGTCCGTATTCATCATGTTGCCCACTCGGAAGATGGTCTTGATGTCTACGTGCGCTTGCCGATGCCATATCTGGTCGCGGAACTCGTCGGACCGACAGGCGCCGATGGGCTGCCCGCTCCGGCACCTTATACATACAATCAGATCGAAGACGGCGTGCTGATGCATTACGTGGATCAGGCCGCCTTGCGTCGTGACTCAAGCGGTTTGGCCCGTATCGCTGCCGACAGCCTGTTGTTGTCAATCGAAGGTCAGCAACAAAAGGCAAATGTCGTTTCTATCAGGTTGCACCCGCTGGGGCAGGAGCCCGGATTTGCTACGCTGGATGAAGCCCGGGCTGCACTTGCACCCGGCGATGTTTTCCCCACGACCGACGAGACGTATGTGGGTGCCGTGATGGTGGACGTGCATCTGCGCTTCAATACAGGACAAGTGGGAACCTACAGTCTGTCCTATGCCTCTGATCCGGGACTTGAGGGACAGAAAGACACCGCGAACCTGATCCTCGACTACAACAGGCAGGAGGTTCGGACTTACCGTGCCAGGGGCCTGATGCATAACCCGGTCGAGGTATCGGGATCAGCGACCTCAGCGGCTTCGACTTTCTTTGTCGAAGGTATTCGGCACATTCTGGAAGGGCCCGATCACGTGCTATTCGTGCTTTGCATGATCATCGGGGCTCTGAATCTTCATAGCCTGCTGGCGCGCGTCACGGGGTTTACCCTCGGCCATACAGTAACGCTGATCCTTGGCTTTTTTGGTTTCGCACCCAGTGGCGCATGGTTCATCCCAACTGTTGAATTGGCGATTGCGCTTTCCATAATTTACGCTGCCATGATGGCGGTCTGGCCACTGGAAAAGGGACACGGTGACCTGAAGGCCTTTGCAATCACGACAGGGATCGGTTTGTTGCACGGATTTGGGTTTTCCTTCATGCTGCACCAGATCCTGCGCGTCGACGCACCGAACGTTTGGCACAGCTTGCTGGCCTTCAATGTTGGTGTGGAGGCCGGGCAAGTTATGATCGTTCTATTGGTCTGGCCGCTGGTGCTGTTTCTGCGCAAACAGCCGGGGCGGATCTGGGTTGGCTCCCGCGCCGCCGTCGCGGCATGTGCAAGTCTGGTCGCGATGGTTTGGGTGGTCGAACGGGCAGAGGCGTTACTCTGACTCCGGCTCTGTTTGGGCGACTTAAAATATCGAAACGTGGAAAAAAAAGCGGCTTTGTAACTTTAGTTCCATTTAGCGAGTTTCGACTAAGTAACAACTTTGTCCGTAACGCGGAGTTTAGCAACTCGTAGGTGCAGTGTAATCCCTGCGCACAAAGCGGTCTTTCGCCGCGCGTCGACAGCTTTAGAGATCCGAAAACTCTGTTCACGTTGACGGCTCGCAATTGATTGCGAGCACGGATCGTGCCAGCTTCGCAGTTGAGATCTCTTACTGCTCGCCAGGAGCCGACGTGGAAAGCACTTCCCCTACAAAAAGCCAGTTGAACGCCGCAGTTTTTGCAGGATGCATGGTTGCCTTTCTTGGCTTCGGGTTCTCCGCTACATTTGGTGTGTTCTTGGCACCTATGTCTTCCGAACTTGGTTGGGGTCGCGAAGTTTTTTCGTTGTCTGTTGCTGTTCAGGCTTTGATGTGGGGGATCGCTCAACCTGTCGCAGGCGCTTTTGCAGATCGCTATGGAACAGCGCGCGTGATTGGTTTCGGAGCTGTTTGCGCTGGGATCGGTTTCCTTTTCAGGGGCCTCGTTACTGATCCGATTCCGTTTATCCTTACGGGTGTCCTTGTCGGGATTGGAACGGGCGCGGCATCCTTTCCGATTGTCATCGGAGCACTGGGAAAAGTTGTAACACCGGAGCGGCGGAGCTTCATTCTTGGTCTGGGCACCGCCGCTGCCTCTCTGGGGATGTTCGTGGCCGCGCCATCAGCCACCGCCATGATTGGCGGGGTCGGATGGCAAACCGCGCTGATTTTGATCGCTTTCAGCTTTGCACTGATCCTGCCATTTCTCGTTTTCATTTCTCGCGTCTCCGTTCCCAGCGCCGCTGGCAGCAGTGCAGGCGATTTTGGAACCGCCATATCAATGGCCTTTTCCGACCGAAGTTATGTTTGTCTTTTCTTCGGGTTCTTTGTTTGCGGATTTCACGTGGCTTTTATTCAAACGCACTTGCCAGCCTATGTCGTGGATCTCGGCCTTGCGTCTTGGGTTGGTGCGTGGTCGCTGGCACTTATTGGATTGTTCAATATCGCCGGGTCGTTTCTCTCGGGTTGGTCCGGCCAGGTGTATTCAAAGAAGAAGGTCCTCAGCGGTATTTATTTTACGCGATCCCTGGTCATCACCCTTTTCGTTCTGTTTCCAATTAGCGAGACAAGCGTTCTGGTCTTTTCCGCGTTGATGGGCCTGCTCTGGTTGTCGACAGTTCCGCTGACCATGGGGCTGGTCGCACAAACACAAGGGTTGAAATTTTTGTCAACGTTGGCTGGTCTTGTTTTCCTGAGCCACCAGACCGGCAGTTTCGTGGGGGCGTGGCTCGGTGGCCGCATATACGACCTCAACCAGGACTACACGCCAATGTGGTGGTCGGCAGTCGCGCTTGGCTTGCTAGCAGGGTTCATTCATCTTCCAATACGGGAAGAACCCGGACCGCTGGCGAGAGTTGAAGCGTCATAGAACACTATCAAACCGTAAGTTGATGACCGTTATTGGGTCAAAGCGGGCGGTAAAAGCCAAAATATGAAACGAATGCTGGCTAAGCGGAGTCAGCCGTCTTCCGCTGCATCGCCGTGATAGTTTCAGGACAATCAATTGGTGCTAGCCGCAAACCCGCGAGACACGATCTCAGGGAAGCAGGCTGACAATTTATCTGCTTCATTGAACGCGAAACTGAGTACGCAATTCGCACGAACCGAAG